>CAUUUQ010000037.1:0-9461 GCA_963548345.1 uncultured Atopobium sp.
CGACTAAGATGACTGCACCAAAAAGCGCGACTGAATATATAAGACTTTCTGTCGCTTTCGCCTGCGCATACTGTGCTACTGCGTCGGAAAATACGGAATATCCAACCCCTAATCGGCTTGTTATTTCCGTGATAACACGGTTAACTGTCTCTGTATCCATAAGATACCTTTCTATTAGGTTTTGAAAATAGGGAATTAAAATAAATCGTTAATTAAATCTGCTAAGCAAAGCGCGAATGCGCAACCAACCGAGAAAACAATAGGAAAAAGAAAAACAATCACTAAAACGCATAGAACGAAAGAGACACAATATGCGAGTAGTTCCATTTAACCTCCTATCCGAAGAAGCCGCCCCAATAGAGCAGCAAAAAAGAAATAACCGTACCAATTGCAAAAGCGTAAGCATTATGTGGCTCACGTGGTTTGCCATGGTTGATAATCTCGTAAATTAGTCCGAGAACAGCCGTAACAAGCCAAATAATCTGTGGAATGCCAATGTTAATTGTCATCGTTGCTCCTTTTAGTTGTTTGGATCATACGTTGCGGGGTCAATATCGCGCGGGACAATCCAGCGGTTCATGGCCAAGCGGCTCATCATGTGGCTCGCTTGCTCAAACGTCCAAAGCCCCGGATGTTGGAAGCCTTTGCGCTCCAACATGCGCACCTGCTTAGGCGTGGCCAAGTGTGCGTCGATGCGCTCATGTGCCTTTTTCAGCACCAACTCCGCGTATCCCTGCGTCATGCCTGCCGGGTCAATGCCAAGCTTCTCCAGCTGCTTTGATTGTGCTTCTGTGGCGGGGTTTTCCTCCCACGCGAACGATGGCTCGAAGGTCTGCAGATCTAAGTCGCAAATGCTGACCGCGTACTGCAGAGGGTTAACGAATTGCGCTTTACGTTTGCGCATACGCTCAAGCTCTGCCGCCACTGCAAGCTCGCGCTCAAGCGCCACGTCTTGCTCAGCGATTGGTTCTGCGCCTAAGAGATCTATGGCGCCTTCTGCCTCCTGCGTCATTTCAGTAATACGCTTGGCCACTTCATCAGATGTGGCGAATAGCGCCGCCGGGCGTACCAGATTGTGGCGTCCGGTCATCCATAAGAAATCGAGCAGAAGAAGCTTCTCCTTGCCTGTCTCAGGCGAAAGACGCGTTCCACGGCCAACCATCTGAACATAAAGACTTCGACTCTTGGTTGGACGAAGGCACACGATACAGTCAACCGCGGGACAGTCCCAGCCTTCCGTGAGCAGCATGGAGTTGCAGAGTACTTGATACCTTCCTCGGTTAAAGTCGAAAAGTATCTCCTCGCGGTCTTCTGACTGTCCATCCACTTCGCACGCTCTGAGCCCACGCTCAATAAGCTTCTCCGTGAACTTCTTGGCTGTTCTAATGAGCGGCAGAAACACCACTGTGCGCCTATCTTGGCAGCGCGTAACCATAGCGTCCGCGATGGCGTCCAGATAGGGCTCTAGGGCGTCTCCAAGCTGTCCCGCTTGGTAGTCGCCGTGTGTTACTGACACGCTCGACAGGTCAACCTGTAGAGGTACCATCTCAGCTTCAATGGGACACAAATAACCATCGTTGATGGCGTGTGCCATATCGTACTCGTAGGCTATAGAATCGTATACCTCACCGAGGTCTTTGCGGTCGGCCCTGTCGGCGGTTGCGGTAACACCTAGAACGTTTGCGTTATTAAAATGGTCGAGGATGCGGGTATAGCCTTCCGCGAGTGTGTGGTGAGCTTCATCAACCACGATACAGTCGAAGGCATCTGGCCTAAACTGTGACAGCCGGCTCTCGCGCATGAGCGTCTGAACCGAACCAACCGTGACCGATGTCCAGGAGTTTAAGCTTGTATTCTCCGCTTTTTCCAGTGCACATTTCAGATTGGCGGTTTGCTCAATCTTTGTTGCGGCTTGCTCCAAGAGCTCACCGCGGTGCGCCAGGATAAGGGAACGCCCGCCGTGTGATGACACACGACGGACGACCTCTGCGAAGCATATGGTCTTACCCGTTCCGGTTGCTTGAACCAGCAACGTGCGCTTTCGACCTTGCTCCCACTCTCTGAACACTGACTCAACCGCCTCGACCTGATAGGGTCTCAGCTCCATAATTACAACCCCTGGTACTGGCTAGGCTGCTGAGGTTGTACAACGCTCTGGGCAGGAATTGTGGCCTGTTGTGGCTGTGGTGCGTACACTGGCTGTGCCTGTGGTTGTGGCTGAGCGTAGTACGCAGCGGGGGCAGCCTGTGGCATTGGAGCTGGCGCGGATACGGTTGCTGGATCTGGAACGATGAAATCGTCCACCTCGTTGTAGTCCTTACCGTTGTAAACGCGCGTCTTGATTCTACACTTACCGCTCTTGCCGATGATGTTGTTCCAGTCAACGTGGAACTTCTGGCCTGTGGTGCTTCCCGCGGGCATGTCGCCGATGGACTTAGCAAACTTGGAAAGTTTGAAGGCCACTGTGCTGGACAAGAACAAGTTAGTAAATACCGTAGTCTCCTGTACGCCGTTTGAGCATCTGAGTGTCAGCTTGGCCATGGAGCAAGCGTCCATCTTCTCACTTCCGTCGAAGTGTCCGCGCTCAAAGCCTGTGACGGTGAAGTCGTAGATGCCAGGCGTGAGCAGAACAAACTCTGGCTCTCCTGGGTCGATAATCTCATCGTCCCAGCCGATTGCGTAACCTTTAGTACTAGCCATTTTTATCTCCTTTTTCTAGCTAATAAATACCGATTTAATTGAATGGAACAGGCGCGCTCTTTGCCGCTTCAATGGCACGCGCAGGCAGGATGTACTTGTTCATGACGGTGTCCCAACCACTCACGAGGTAATCCGCGAAGCCTTCTGGGTAATCTACAGGCGAGCACTCCGCAGGGAAGTTGCCCGTCTTGCCAACCGCGTCTCGAAGCTCTGCGTCTGTAACCTTGTTGGCCACCATCAGATCTACAAGCTTCTTCATGTGCTCAGGGTAATCTGGCGCGGTGTATTCGCTTGTTACGGTTGTGGTGGTGGTTGTTGTTGTCGGCTCAGCCTGTACAGGCGCAGTTGGCGCGGTTGGCGCGGCCTGTGGCGCTGCCGTGGCTACCGGGGCCGCTGGAGCGGCTGCAGCTTGTTCTGCCACCATGTCCGGGATGACCTCGCTAAGCTGTACAGGCATCTCGCCCAGCTTTAGTGGCAGCTCGTCAGGCAATCCGAAGCGGTTCTTTGCGTCCCACGTGGGGGTGTGGGTGGTACGAATAACACGTGCGCCGCCTGTCGCCTTAGCCTTGCCGGACTTGTTCGTTTCGACATAGGTCTTGTAATCGCAGAAGAGCACCATATCCGCCCACTCTTTTACCATGGGCGAGACCTTCTTCGTCAACTTCAGCTCGAAGCGGTCATAAGCGCCTGATTCGTCAGGACGCTCAAACTTTCGCATGATTGCGTGTGATATTAGGCAGACATTGCGCCCGCGCTCCACAACCTCGGAAAGCAGGTCTAGAAACTTGCCAAAGGTCTCCATGAGGTAGGTGTACCCTTTACCGTATGGGATTCCCTCAATACCGTCCCATTTATTCTTGGTACAAAGGTGCTTCACGCAAAGCGCTTCTGCAGCGTCAGCCGTGTCTATGACAAGAGTTGAACATGGTACTAACCCATCCCTGACTTCCTTAATTTCATCCATTAGCATTTGCCATGATGTTGGGCGAGGTAGTCGCGCTATGGGAAGTTGGTTTGTGCCGCTCTCAATGTCTATGAATACCGGACTAGGAAACTCAGCACAAAGTGTTGATTTACCAAGCCCCTCTGGTCCATAGACCACAATTTTTAGTGCTGTTTTTTTCATTCCACACTCAAGCTGATATCGAGACATTAGTCCTCCTTTTTCTTCTGTTGTTTGCTTGTGTTTTAAGACTTACGAACCTGCAATTTTTCGGTGAGTAGCCGAGGTTGTTGTTTATGCGGTCAAGTGTTGATTCTCCAAACGGCGCTTCTGAGTCATATCCATTGGAGTAAGACCATTCTCGAAACTTCGCATAATCGTCCCATTCATCGCATACGCTGATTCCACGGCCTCCATAATCCGGATAGGACTTGTCGTGTGGATTCGTGCACCTTTGACGCATGGCTTTCCAGATTGCGTAAAGCCTTTCTCCACTATGTCCGTGTTTAAGTAGTTGTTTGCCTCGCGCGATGCCTGCCGTCTTTGCGTGACTGGCGCTTATTTCACTCTGATAACATCCGCAACTCCTTGTATGACCACCTCTTAAAGATGATGTGATTGTCTCAATCTCCTTACCGCAGTCACACCGGCATAGCCATAGCGGATGAGAGCTTCTTGTGCCAATTCGCTTAATGACAACGAGCCTTCCGAATCTCTGTCCGGATAAATCAATAAGCGCAGGCATTAGAGTCCCTTCCATTGCTGAGTTGTTGGCTGTGTCTGTGCGGTTGGCTGAGCCGCGTCGCCGTCCCAATCAAGCGCGTGGGACTTCTCCGGAGCTGGCTCTGCGAGGTCTTGGCCCTCGATGCGACCGTCCACAATAACCACGGTGCAGGAGTCGTCTGTGGCCACGCGGGTGCCGATGATCTGCAGCCCCTCGCCCTTCGCCCATTCGCCGAACTTTTTAAGCTCGTCGGTGTCGAACTGCTCCAACTTATCGACCAGAACAAAGCCACACTCTGGCTTAGTCGCGCGGACAATTGCCGTGGCTACAACCAACTGCTCTGCTCCGCTCATGTCGCCCCATGTATGGTCCTTGTAGGTGAGCGCACCCTCGTCATCAATGGATAGCTCTGGCAGTGGTAGCGGTGCGCCGTCGAGAAGTCCGCGACGCTTTGCGCGCAAATCTTCAAGCTTCTGTGTGAGACCGTCGTACTCTTGCTCTACGCGAAGCGCTTCCGCGTCTGCTTCCGCCTTAACCTGGTTGTCACGCACCTTGTTGTTAGTCGTCTCGATGTTGGCGATGGACGCTTCGATTTCCTCGGTGCTTTCAAGAACAAGCTCGGCGGTGCTCTGCGCTAGAACCTTCGCCTTCTCTTCGGCTTCCTCAGCTTCTTTCGTGCGTCTGGCTAGCTCGGCGCGTGCTTCTTTGAGTTGCTGTTCCAGATCTGCCACGCGTGAGGTTGCTGCGTATGCAGTAGAACGTGCAAACTCCGCTTTCTTTGCGGTGTCTTCCGCGTCTTGCTTAGCCTTCAACTTCTCGCCATTGCGCGCCAGGATTGCTTGCTGCTCCTGGATAAGCTCAGCGGCGCTCACAGGCTCTGCGGGTGCGTCCTCATGATGTGGAAGCTTCTCAGCGTGTGCGCGCTTTGCTTTAGCGTCTCGACCTACCAGCTGGCGGTCTTGGAAGGTGGCGCGAATTGAACCGTCAATCTTCGCGAGCTCCGCGTCAATGCCGAGCGTCTGTAGAAGCGCGGTTGCTTTGTCAGCGTCTGAGCCGTTCATGAAGCGTGGAATGTTAAGTGCCAGCTGGCTGATGAAGTCGTTCAGTAGTTGCTGGCCGGCTTTCTTGCCCGTTGTGTCGGTGACGTGGAGCGAGCCGTTCTTACCCTTACGCTCAACCACGATGCCGTTAGACAGCTCAACGCGTAGCCTTGCGGGTGTTGCTCCGCCTTTACGGTTAGGATCTGCTGGCTTCATCTTGTCGCCGCCTAGCGCCCATGCAATGGCATCAAGTACGCTTGTCTTGCCCTGGGCGTTCTTGCCACCGATGACCGTGAGTCCGTCCTGGGCGGGTTCAAGCTCGACAGCATGAATACGCTTGACGTTTTCCAACTCAAGTGATGCGATTTTTACACTCATGTACTACCTACTCTCTGGTTCTGTTTGGTTAATCCAATGAATCATGACTGCCGCGGATAAAACCGCCACTAAAAGCGCAGGCGCAAAGCCGAACTTCCACATCAGCCACAAGATAATGAGCGGCGTTACACCGCACAAGCTCATGGCCACAAACAGCTGCGGGATGAACCTTTTGGCCTTACCTGCTAAAATAGAGAGGTCAAACGTCTGTTGCGATTTGTTTGACCAGCTCCTGCGGCTCTGCAAAGTCGTGGGAGCACTTTTTGTTACTCTCAACTCTTAAACCTCCATCTCGCGCATCCATTTAAGAAGTTCAGCCTTCTTGATGCGACGACCGCGAACGTAACCATGTGGCAGAAGGCTTTTAAGCTCTCCGCGCTTGATGGCTGTACGAATAACTACTCGCGAGAATCCTGAAATAATCGAAGCCTCGGCCACTGAAACCGTTAACTTCTCAGGCGTCTCTGTTGTTATGGCCATGTAACCTCCTATCCCTTCTCGTTGTCGATTTAATAGGTCTACTAGATGGCGGGCGTCACCGGCTCCCCCGTCTCACGTCACATCTAGCTATTCAGCTTTCAAGGTTCAACAATCAGATCGTGCGTAGTGCCTAGTGCGTTAGTGCTTTACTGGCTGCTCGTCGATGATGTCAGTAATCGAGCAACCGATTGCAGAGCAAATGGCGAGCAGGGTCGAGAGTGCGGCGTTAGGGTTATCACCACGCTCCAAGCGGAAGATGGTGTCCTGTGTTACACCGCTCTCGTATGAGATCTCGCGCACCGTCTTGCCGCATGCTTTTCTCAACTCGCGCAGCTTCTGTCCGTTCATGTGTTTCACCCCCTTGGATACACGGTGACCTTGTAGCTTCTATACATAATATATTTGTATATCCGCTAACCGTGTATTATTTATAATTGCTAACCGTGTACTTGTCAAGTATATTTTTTGTATAAAATAATTAGTAAGCGAGTAATTTTTAGAAGGAGCAGGTAAATATATGCTTTATGAGTTAAAAAATCTCCGCAAAGCGAGTGGTTTTACTCAAGCAAGCATGGCCGAAAAACTTGGAGTGCCGCTTGGAACATATAGAAACTGGGAGCAAGGAATATACGCTCCACAAGACATATCGCTTATTAAACAGATTGCTGACATCCTCCATGTGAGTATGGAGGCGCTGTTTGGATACGATGCCTTTGAACCTGGAACACTTGATGAAGGACTAAGTGACGAAGAACAATTCGTCTATGTCCCTCTCTATGGTCGAATTGCAGCTGGCCAGCCACTATACATGGATGCAGTCGAAGACCACATTCTTGCACCACGTGAAATCCGCCGCCGTCATCCTAACGCGTTCTTCTTAGCCGTCGATGGTGAGAGCATGAACAATGTCTTGCCAAATGGATGCTATGCGTTAGTAGATCCGGAGAAGAAGTCTCCCGTTGTGGATGGAACGGCGTACGCGGTCTGCGTGAATGGGTACGACGCGACCATCAAGCGCATTAAGCAACTAGAAAACGGCGTGGAGCTTATCCCAGACTCTAAGGACCCTACCTTCCACGCTCAGGTCTACGATAAAACGGTAGAAGGCACGGAAAGTATTACCATCATCGGTGAAGTGGTGTGGTACTCCATACCGTTCGATTTCAAGATTTAGAGGGAGGTACCATGTTCTTTAAGAAGCAAGAAAAAACTTTGGATGAGCTGTTTTGGCATGAAGAAGATCTACGCCTGCAAGAACGAATTGCTAACCTCCCTAAGAGAGAGAAGCTTTTCTTCAATGCTGACATACCTTTATTTCCGTTCAAAAAAGCTGAATATGTGGGTACACAATCCTTCGTAGCTGAAGAAGATAGTTCTGTCAGATATTTGTTTTATGCAGATCAGACTGTAATAAATGATTTATATCAAATAATCAATTCGTTATGTCGAATGATTGATACAGTTACACAACCAACTGTCGTTCGATTTGATTATTCCAATATACGTGCAGTAAATGATATTTATTCAGTGCTGCCGGAGCATTATGCGTGGATGTATTTGAATCCATTAACCAATACTGGAAAACAGCCTAAATACTTTGCCACTATTGAATTAAAAGCTGGACTCGAACAGCCAAGACACATGACCATCAAAGAACTCGACGAGTTTCTAAAGTTACATCCATCGCCAGAGCAATCATTCGCAAAACTTTATTATTTAATTGATGGAAGATTAGGAAAAGCGCAACTTAGTATGTGGTCAAAACCATACTTTTATGTAGCTTATTACAAGTTAATCGCTGGAGAGTTATCACTTTCAAAACTCACAAGGACGGGAGATAGTGGAAAAACAGAAATACTATTTAGGTCAGAGTAAAGAAAAGCCCCCTGCGTCCGCCAAGACAAGACAGGGAGCAAGCCACCACCGAAGGAGGCAACGAACATATTATGCCACGAAAACCAATGCGCAGTAACTGGGGCAGCGTAACTGAAATCGAAAAGAACAAGCGCTACCGCATCCGGTATTGGTCGGAGACATCCAAAGGGTATCGCCGCGCGTCTGAGACGGTACGCGGTACCAAGCGCCAAGCATACGACAGACTGGCAGAGCTTCGACTCAACCACTCAGAAGACGCACCAGCGCCAACGCTCGCGCAGGCGTGGTCTATGTGGGTGCTGCCACGCCTAGAAGAACGCATCACAGCTGGCGACCTCTCAGTGTCAACTGTAGACGTATATAAGCGCACCTGGCGTCTTGTGTTTATAGATCATAGACGCGACAAGAACCCCGTCAACACGGTTCGCCCCTTGGTTGTTCAGTCGTGGTTCGACGAGATGACCATCTCGCACGCGAGAAACGCGAAAGTTATTCTCAGGCTTATATATTCAGAGTGTGAGCTCCGCGATATTTGCTCCGCTGATATTGCTAGACGCCCCTACCACATGCCGAAGAATGGCCAAAAACGCGAGAATGGTATCTGGACGCTTGACGAGTTGCACAAGCTTTATGGATCTATCCGTGGCACATACTTAGAGGCTTGGTTTATCGCGGCGGCGTTTGGTGGCGCGCGTGTTGGTGAGACATTGGCCATTAGAAACGACGAGGTCGAGCTGGTCGAGTTCAACGGTGTTCCCGTGGCCATCATCCCGATTATTAGACAGATGACGCAGAGATACGGTGTCTCTAGCCGTCTAAAGACCACGCAAAGCGTTCACGCGTCTGTTGTTCCAGGACCTCTCGGAGCGCGTCTCTATGAGCTTGTACAAGCGTCTGAAGATGAATGGATACTGCAAGGGCCAGACGACGCGCCAATGACGCAGAAGCGCCTGTTTTATGTATGGCAGTCGTTTGTGAAACAAGTGGACGGCGTTCCTTGTCGTCCAATGAGCCGCCTACGCAATTCCTGGCAGACGTTCACACACTGGGAGCTAGGCGTTGAGCGTGAGAAAATCGAGCGCATGATGGGCCACAAAGGAACGAGCGTCACGGAGGTTCACTACGATAAACCAGAAGCAGAAATGCTCGCGAAGACCATCGCCGCCGCATATAAAGCGCATCCATATGCAGATAATTGGGACGAATTGGGACGGAAATAATATCTATATAGCTGTTTACCTGCGGAAATAATAGATATGAATAGATGTTTCTATTGTAGCAGTTTAATTTTTGTATTGTTTATATGCGTATTAAGTGCAGT
>CAUUUQ010000038.1:0-9408 GCA_963548345.1 uncultured Atopobium sp.
ACCTGAATTCCCGTTTGGATTTGTTAAGGAATAGCAAGGGAGCTATTTGGTTGTTGTTGTGCAAATGAATAACAGGTTTGTCGCCTGGCGAGAAGAACGGTCTTCTCGCCAGGTTTTTTGAGTAGGGTATTTGAAGAAGGGTTTAGTGCTCTCTGCAGGTGAATTTTATGTGAATGACCTTGCGATAGACGGCTATCATTGCATTTGTTATAAGATTCTCACTTCTGAATTTTATAGGGATTACGTGCTGTTTTGGGGACTGTATGAATGTAGCGGAAGGCCTTGAGAAGAAGCTTATGCCCATGGCAGAGTCGGTGAGTAAGAATAAATATCTTCTTACTATGCGCGATTCGTTTGCCATGCTCATGCCAATCCTTATCATCGGATCAATGTTTACGCTGGTAGGTAATCTACCAATTCCTGCGTGGGTTGATTTCTTAAAGGCCACAACGATTCAGGGCAAGTCGCTTTTCTCGCTATTGGCTATCCCTTCTGCCTGCACCGTCTCGCTCATGGCGATATTTTTGTCGTTTGAAATTGGCTATAACTTTGCCAATCAGCTTGGCCTTGAGGACCGAGTTTCTGCCGGAATGGTCTCGCTCATCAGCTGGTTTATTTTGATGCCCCAGGTGACCGAATTTTTGCCTCAGGGAGCTACTCAGCCATTTTTGGTGGAGAGCATTCCTCTTGCGTGGACCGGCGCAAAGGGCGTGTTCGTAGCGATTATCGTGGGCTTTTTGTCGGTGCATATTTTTGGCTTTGTTATCAAGAAGAACTGGGTCATCAGGATGCCAGAGGGCGTTCCTACGTCGGTTTCTCTGGCGTTTAGCGCGCTGATTCCAATGTCGCTTACGTTTCTTACGGTATGGGCGGTTGGCGTTTTGTTTGCGCTTACCCCTTGGAAAGATGCATTTACCTGCATTTATTTCATGTTGCAGACTCCGCTGACCATGCTTGGCGGAACCGTTTGGGCTCTGGCGATTGCCTACGTTATCCAGGGCATTTTCTGGTTCTTTGGTATCAACGGTTCAAATATTACCAGTCCTATTTTTACGCCGATTTTGACCGCGCTTACGCTGGAAAATCAAGCCGCTTTTGCTGCTGGAACTGCGCTTCCCAACATTATCAACCGAGAGTTCGACGCGTTCTTTGCGCTGTTTGGCGGCGGTGGATCAACGCTCTCGCTGTTGATTGCAATATTTTTGTTCTGCACTTCTCGCCGTGCTAAAGACATTGCAAAAATTTCCATTGTGCCTGGTATTTTTGGCATTAACGAGCCGGTCATGTACGGACTGCCTATAGTGCTGAGCCCCATTATGGCCATCCCTCTGATTTTTACTCCAGCAATCAATATTGCGATTGCGTGGTTTGCCATGAGCACGGGGCTGGTGCCTCTGTGTAACGGCATTATGCTGCCCGGAAGCACCCCTCCTTTGATCTCGGGATTTCTTTTGTGTGGTTGGCAGGGTGCTTTGCTTCAGCTGGTACTGATTGCTCTGGACATGGTAATTTACCTGCCGTTTATTAAGGCTCTTGACACGCAGTTCCTCAAGGAGGAAGAGGGTGCCGAGTCGGAGGTTGCGGTTTAAGCGTAGGTGCTTGCGAGGACAGGATGTTCGTTTAAGGATAGAGCTAGATGTTTCATTATCTTTTAGTGTGAAATTCTCAATCAGTAAATGAATGGATGCATATGGATCTTGCGATTAAAGAAATTGTTGATAAAAAGGAGAAGGTAACAATAGCTCAAGACATTCTGAATGATTTACCAGAATGGTTTGGGATGCCAGAAAGCACCAAGAAATACGTGGAGGATTCACAAGATAAACCGTTTCTAGCATGTTTTATTCATGGTAAAGCAGTTGGTTTTATTGTTTTGAATGCTACGAGTAAAGACTGTGCAGATATTTTTGTAATGGGAGTTAAGAAAAAATATCACCATAGAGGCATTGGAACAAAGCTCAATATTGCTTATGAGGCTCTAGCAAAACGGCTTGGATATACATTCTCCCAGGTAAAAACAGTGGCGATGGGACATTACAAGGAGTATGACGTAACCAATCAGTTTTACATTTCTTTGGGTTATAAAGAGTTGGAATGTTTTCCGACCTTATGGGATGAATGGAATCCGTGTCAGATTTATATAAAGTGCATTTGATGCACAGTCACAAAAAGGCAGCTCTAGACAGGCTGCCTTTTCTGTTCGCCGAAATGTACAAGAAGTTAAAAGCGCAAGCTCCAATTAGGAGGATACTATCAGTATAAAAGCGCAATTTAACTGGTGGTAAGTCGATGATGCAATCTGGTCTGGCGTTTTGCGTGTGACCAAGAAGTCGTTGGCTTTTGCCTAAAGGGGAGCGGCAATGATTGATAGACAGTCTCTTGACGAGGTCCTTACTCAGTACAAAGAGAATTTTCCTTCTCACTGGGAGGAAGAAAAATATAAGTGGGAAGCAATTAAGTGCTTCCAGGATAACTGGGATATAAACGCCCAGGATTTTCCTGCGATGCTGAGTAAGTCGCTGTCAAAGACAGATAATCTTTTAACTACTTCTTATGATTTTTCTCGTAAGATGATTGAGTTTTATGCTGAACAGGATGCAGAAGAAGTTCGTAGTATGTTTATGCAACTTTATGATGAGAACATCGATATAGTTGAGCGTATTAACGGATTTATGGCAAAGTCGGATAAGTTACTGGATGTATATGGTCCTGAAGGAAAGCAGCATTATCAAAAAGAGGGAACCATCACAACTTATCTTTGGCTTAGATATCCAGACATATATTACATATATAAGTTTAGACAAGTAAAAGCTTTATCGGATAGGTTAGAGAGCAATTACGAGTTTAAGCAGGGGGCATCTACAACTAATATAAGGACGTATACGAAATTTTATAATGAAGTTAGAGATGTAATTTCTGAAGATTCCGAACTCATTAAGATGTTTACCTCTGCTTTAACAGAAGATTGCTATCCAGATCCTTATTTTGTGACTCTAACGGCTGATATTGCGTATTTCTCAAAGGATTATAAAGAGATTCCTCCAACTCAACCTGATGATAAGTTGTTTTGTATTCCTCCATATAACAAGGGAAAATTTTTGGAGGAAGTATTTATGTCGGAAGAGAAATATGACAAGTTAGCTGCCGTATTACTAAATAAAAAGAATATTATTTTGCAGGGAGCACCAGGAGTTGGAAAGACCTTCTCGGCAAAAAGGCTTGCATATTCGCTGATAGGCGCCGTAAACGAGGACGCTATTGAGTTCGTACAATTCCACCAGAATTATTCGTACGAAGACTTTATGATGGGCTACAAGCCTAGTGATTCAAGCTTTGAGCTCAAGAAAGGTGTGTTTTACCGTTTCTGCAAGAAGGCGGAGGCGGATCCGGAGTCAAAGTATTTCTTTATTATTGATGAGATTAACCGCGGAAATCTGAGCAAGATTTTTGGCGAACTTTTGATGCTGATCGAGAACGATTATCGAGGTACACCGGCTACGCTTGCGTACAATGACGAGAAGTTTTCGGTTCCAGAGAATCTGTACATTATCGGCATGATGAACACGGCAGATAGAAGTCTGGCGATGATTGATTATGCCATGCGCCGTCGCTTTAGCTTCTTTGAGATGGAGCCTGGTTTTGAGACGGAAGGTTTTATTCAGTACCAGCAGTCGGTTAATAATGAAACCTTCAACGATCTTCTCGCCAAGGTGATTGAGCTGAACTCGGAGATTGCATCGGATAGGTCGCTGGGCAGGGGATTCTGCATTGGACACAGCTATTTCTGCGGTCGCGATGAGCTGAGCTGCAGCGATGAATGGATGCAGGAGGTTGTGGATTACGACATCTTGCCAATGCTGGGCGAGTATTGGTTTGATGACCAGGAGAAATGCCTGCGCTGGGAGAACATTCTTCACGGAGTGTTTCAATGACCGAAGATAAGCATATCTTCATAAAAAATATTTACTACATGCTGTCGTACGCCTTCACTACGCTGCGGGAATCTGTGTATGAGGACGTGCAGAAGGAGTCGTTTGACTCGATTTACAACTTGTTTGCGGCCATCTTGTCCAAGGGAATTGGTTTGCAGCTCAAGCAGGGGCTGTATCGCGAGTACTTAAATTGCGTGGAGGACCTGGCGGTTGTTCGGGGCAAAATTGATATGCCGGGGACAATCAGGAACCGTCTTGCTCATCACGCGCAGGTTACCTGTGATTTTGATGAGCTTTCGCAAAATAATCTGTTTAATCAGATTTTAAAGTCCGTAGCCCTGTTGCTGCTCAAGCAGAAGGATGTTTCGACGCAGTATAAGGTGGCGCTGAAGCGAGAATTGCTTTTCTTTGCGGACATCGATGAGGTTGATGTGAAGCAGGTTCGTTGGGCAGATATTCGTTTTCAGCGCAATAATCGCACGTATCAACTGCTGCTTTCAATTTGTCAGCTGATTGTTGAAGGTATGCTTATGACCACGGAAGATGGCGAGTATCATCTGGCAAGCTTTATTGACGAGCAGAAAATGCATAGGTTGTACGAGAAGTTCATTCTGGAATATTACGCGCAGGAGTTTGCCCAGCATGTGAAGGGTTTTTCTGCCAGAGCGTCGCAAATTCCTTGGGATTTGGATGATGGCTACGTCGGTCTTTTGCCGGACATGCAGACGGATATTACGCTTTCATATGGTGACCAGATTCTGATTATTGATGCAAAGTATTACCAGCATTCGCTCCAGAAGAATTTTGGTGTGCATAAGGTGCATTCGGGTAATTTGTATCAGATTTATACGTACGTAAAGAACAAAGAAGCCCAGGTAAGAGACGCCGGTCGAAAGGTTTCGGGCATGCTTTTGTACGCGCGAACAAATGAACTGCTTGCTCCTGACGAGGTGTATCGCATAAGCGGTAACAAGATTTCTGTGCAGACGCTTGATTTGAATAAGGAGTTCTCGTGCATTTCAGCGCAGCTTGATCGGATTGTGGAAGACCAGTTTGGGATAGAAAAAAGAGCCTCGTAGGAGGCTCTTTTGGGTGTGGCTATTTTGGATGAGGTAAATAAATACCTCTTGCAAAAATGTCGTTCTTATCGAGAAGTTCTTGTATTTGTTCAGCAATCGAAGTATTCCCATCGATGGCTTTTCTATAGTAGTTAGCCATCAGTATGTGAGCGTAAACGCTCTTGGAGTCAAAGCTAATCTCTTTTGGTCGTAGTTTTTTCTGAACTGGACATTGGATGCGCATGGGTCTATTCCACAATTGACGATGATGTGCACATAAATTTCTTAGTACATGTAAAGAATGAACAACACTTGAAAAAGGTTTCCATTGGACACCGAGGGATTTAGCTACTCTTTTGGTTACTTCAATATTATCTGAATAGCTAATCATATTAGAAATTCTTCCAAAGGAAAGGACCTCTACAGCAACCCAGATTGGTACATTGTGATATTTGTCATAACGTGTATTGAAATTCTTTTTTGAATAATGCTGAACGATTCGGCTTTTGTCATGGTCAAGATCTGAAAGAATCCCCGGAATTATACATTTTTTTGCAAAATTGTGATCCGTATAGGTATTGCAATCAAGATAGTAAGCACTTGAACCATACTCATTACCAAACTCGTGGGCAAGTTTTGCCCTAATTGCGATTTCGATAACACTTAATTGTTCTGTTAGCAGAATTCGTAATTTAGCATCTAGGTTAATAAGCGTATTAATATCCTGAAAAGAAGTATTGTCGATAAACGAGTTCTTACCCTTTTTTGGATCTTCTTGAAAATCACGCGCATACCCAGAGAAACGATAATAATTTGTTCTACTTAAAAATTTTTTCAGTTCATTAACATTTGGGCAGATGAGTCCACGGTCTTGAATCAATAAAGAACACATCTCATCGATTTTTTTAAAAGGTTTATTTTGCATGTAAACCCCCAATGTCATAAAAAAGGCCCACCGCATTTCAGGACGCATTGCGTAGCCTTGGGTGGGCGCTGATGAATTAAGTATAAACCAAATAGTAAGATTGTCTAGAGTAATAGTTTGGAAACCGCAAATTATCTAGTACCTAACTTCTTCAATCTATTTTAGGTTTAGGTATGTGGCGTGGATATCAAAGTGATTCTCGCTAGCCAAGGTTTGATTAAATTGCGATGTATATACGCGCCGGTAAAACAGTCGCTGCGTAAAAGTTTTGCGGGGTTGGGACTCGCGCTGTTTGTGGGCGTGGCTTGGCGTATAGTTATAGAGTTACAAGAGAAAAATAGAGGCGTTCTAGAGGGCGTTTTTCGCCGAGAAGAGTGTTTATGCTTGCTATAAAAAATGAAACAAACGTGGTGCTTGCGGTTGATACGTCAACGGACATGCTGGCGTGCACGGTCGCGCGGCTGACCAGGCGTGATGCGGTCGCGGACGGCGCCGGCGCGGCGAGTGCGGCGGACGGTGGGTTTGACGTCGAGGTGCTGGCGTCAACGGATCATATGTGTCGTCGTCAGGCAAACGTAGAGCTTGTAGGCTCGGTTCAGGAAGCGCTTGTCGCTGCCGGTCTGACTATGGCCGACGTTGACGCTGTTATCGCAGGTAGAGGACCTGGTTCGTTCACGGGCGTACGCATTGGCGTGGCAACTGCAAAGGGTATCGCATGTGGCTCCGGGCTGCCACTTTACGGCGCAAGCGCGCTTGACGCTATGGCGTTTAGCGCGTGGAAGGCGGGCGTTCGCGGCACCGTTGGTGTTGTTGCAGACGCCATGCGCGGCGAGGTCTATCCGGGCATCTACCTGCTGGATAATGACGGAGCACATAGAACGTTCCCGGTGGAGACCGTTCTCAAGGCGGACGCTTGTGTGGAGGAGTGGTCGAGCAGGACTGATAAGGCCCAGCTCACGCTCACAGGCAATGGCTTAGTGAAGTACCGTGAGCGTTTTGAGCGCGCGGGTTTCTCGACATACACCGATGAAGCAACGTGGTTCCCAACAGGAGAAGGCCTGGTACGCGCGGTGTGCATGCCTGAGTATCAGCAGGCGGGCGCGGGCGATCCGGCGCTGGTGCTGCCCATTTACACGCGACTTTCGGACGCGGAGGAGTCGGAGCGCAAGCGTTTGGGCTTGAAGGAGCCGGCAACGGTAGCTCTGACCGGCGTGGATGATGCGCTAGCCGATATTCACCTGCAGCTTCGTCCGATGACGGTAAACGATCTGGATCAGGTGGCGGAGCTTGAGGCGGCAACGTATGCTGACGCTGCGCATTCTGCCTGGTCAAAGCAGACGTTTTATGACGAGCTTTCGGGCGTTGGTCGTAGCTGGTGGCTGGCTCACGACCGCGGAACGGTTATTGGCTTTGCGGGCGGTCGCCTGGCAGGAGCCGAGTTTGAGGTGGAAGAAGTGGTGGTTGCACCTGAGCGTCGCCGCCAAGGAATTGCATCCAAGCTGGTAGAACGCGTGGCATACGATGCTCAGATGCTGGGTGCGTCTGCGATTACCCTTGAGGTGGAGGAGAATAACGCTCCAGCTCAGGGTGCCTATAGCAAGCTGGGATTTGCCGAGGTTGGTCGTCGCCCGGGATATTACGGTCCAGATTGCGCGGCGCTTTTGATGACGGCGCAGCTGCCTTTGGCGGTTGGCGCTGGCTTTGAGGCGAGAAACCCCGAACCTCACGCATCGGTGCGCCCATGGCCTATTGTTGCAGGTGAGCGCTCTGAAGGGACGCTTGCAGCACTGCGTGAGGCAGGAGATTTGATCCTCAGCCTGGAGTCCTCGTGCGACGAAACTGCCATGTGCATTATGGATTCACACGGTGTGGTCTGCGCAAATGTTGTTGCAACTCAAATTGACTTCCACGCTCGCTTTGGAGGCGTCGTGCCCGAGATTGCTTCTCGCAAGCATACCGAGGCTATTGTGGGTCTTTTCGAGGAGACCATGGCCCGCGCGGGCGCGCACTTTGGTTGCGACACACTGGTGCCGTCTGACCTGGCCGCCGTTGGTGTTACCGCAGGTCCAGGCCTTGTCGGCGCACTTGTTGTAGGCGTGGCGTTTGCCAAGGGCTTCTGCGTGGCCACTGACCTGCCGCTTATTCCCGTTCATCACCTGGAGGGTCACCTGCTGGCCAACCTGTTTGAGACGCCCGACTTGGAGCCGCCATTTGTGGCCAGTTTGGTCTCGGGCGGCAATACTATGTTGGTACACGTGCGTGCCTGGGGAGATTATGTGGTCCTGGGCTCCACCATCGACGACGCCGTGGGCGAGGCCTTTGATAAGGTTGCCAAGGCGCTGGGCCTGGGCTATCCAGGCGGCCCCGTGATCAGCAAACTTGCAGCTCAGGGCAACCCTAAGGCCATTCACTTCCCGCGCGCGATGATGCACAGCGGTGACTATTCCTTTAGTCTTTCCGGCCTGAAAACCGCTGTTATCACCTACATTGAGGGCGAGAACCGCGCAGGTAGAGCTATCAATCTGCCCGACCTGGCCGCTTCGTTTGAGCAGGCGGTTATTGACGTGCAGGTCGCAAAGGCTAAAACTGCTGTTGAGGAGACGGGTGTCTCCGATTTCTGCGTGGGTGGCGGCGTTGCTGCAAACCCCGCGCTCAGAGCTGCATATAAGGAAACCTTTGGTCGTATGGGCGTTCGAGTGACGGTGCCTCCGATGTCGGTTTGTGGCGACAACGCCGCGATGATTGCCGTCGGCGCACTTCGTAGCTACCGTACGCAGGGTTTCTCGCCATTGACCTTGGATGCAAACCCCAACGCGCAGCTGGGATCGTGGTCGTCGGATGCGGCGCCCGTTGTCCCAAGCGGCATGTAAGGAGGCCATTGTGCAAGACGGATTCATCAAAGTTGCAAGTATCACGCCGCGCGTTCGCGTGGCCGACGTGGCGTTTAACGTAGAGAGCTGCCTGGCCGCCATCGAAGAAGCCGCAGGTAATCGCGGCGCCAAGGTGGTCGTGCTCCCCGAGCTCTGCATCACGGGCTACACCTGCGAGGACCTGTTCTGGCAGGATGCCCTCCTGGACGCTGCCGAGCGCGGTCTGGTTTCCATTGCCGCCCGCACGGCCGATGTCGACGCGTTGCTGCTGCTAGGCCTGCCTGTTCGCGTGGCCGGCAAGCTCTACAACTGCGCCGCTGTTCTCTTTAGGGGAGAGCTTTTGGGCCTGGTACCCAAGCGTTACGTGCCCATGTACAACGAGTTTTACGAGGGCCGTCACTTTGTTTCTGGCCCCAAGACGGTCACCAGTGTGGACTTTGGCCTACTGGGCGAGGTTCCGTTTGGTACCAATCAGCTGTTTGCGTGCGACACCATCCCTGAGCTGGTTGTGGGCGCAGAAATCTGCGAGGACCTCTGGGTTCCCATGCCACCGTCAAACGCGCACGCCGTCGCCGGCGCCACGCTGATCTGCAACTTGTCCGCGTCGCCCGCGCTGGCCGGCA
>CAUUUQ010000039.1:0-9072 GCA_963548345.1 uncultured Atopobium sp.
GTTTCAGAAGGCGAGAAGTACCAGGCGCTTGTAGCAGATGCTGTGGCCTCAGTAAAAGGATTGAGTGGCACGGCTTCCATGAGTATGGGAATGGAGATCTTGGCCGACGGCACCTCAAAGGGCGCCGCACTTCAATGGCTCTGCAATTATCTTGGTATCTCCACAGAGAACGCTGCAGCCTTTGGCGACTCGCTCAATGATGTTGCAATGCTTTCTGCAGCTGGAATGGGTACGGCGGTTGCTAACGCTCGTCGTGAGGATTTTGAGGCTGCAACCTATATCGCCTTGACTAACGACGAGGCGGGTTTCTCGCGATTCCTTACGTGGGCGCTGGGGGAGTAAACACTTGGTGCTGAAGGAGTAGCGTTTCAGAGTTTTTGCTTTAAAGTTTTGCTTGAGACATATTGTTTAAAGAAAAAGCCGCCAGATACAATCTGTCGGCTTTTGTTGTGAGAAGTAAAACTACTGCGCGCTAGACTTAGTGATTACTGTCCTGCTGCTCTTCAAAGACATCTTCATCGACCTCTTCTTCGTCAAGTTTAAGAGGACGGAAGCTAGCGGTATCGCCACCAACATAGTCTGCAACGGTAGCTGCGTTTTCAACGCGCTCCTTGTGCAGCGCTTCTGCAAAGATATCTTCGTCTTCCTCAATCTCTGCAATACGCTCTTTCATAGGAGCCTCAACAAGTGGCATAGAACCCGTCTGAGCTGCGTCATCAAGCGTGATACGAGTAAGCTTCTGCCCGCGCTTAACCTTGGAGAACAGAGGAACGTACTCAAAGACAATGTTGGAGTTCTCAAGACCATACCAACGAGCAGGAGATCCGCAGATGCGACGAATAAAGTACTTAAGCTCAAGGCAACGAGCGTCAAAACCGTTGATGTCAGTCTCTGGAGCTAGTACCTTACGCAGCAGACAGAATCTAAAGTCACCAATCTCGGAGTGCTCCTTGTAAATGGAATACTTGTGATTCTGTGGAGCAAGCTGATTGTTCTTGATTAAATCTCCAACAATCTGATACAGATAGGTGTTAATACGCTGGTTTACCCTAAAGCCAAGGCGCAGGGTGATCTTGAATAGGAAATCTGTACCAAAGTCATTGACGATAAACTCACGGGTATTTGGATCGTCTGTCAGCGAGATATTAATGAAGTAGTAGGCCTTTGCGCGCTTTGGGCGCTTATCCAAGATGGAATAAAGGATGTCTCGGTCTAGCTTGTCAAATGAAGAGTCATTGGTCAAAAAGACCAGGTTATCAGCGAGAGTTGAATAGTCCGCATCGTGGCTCAAGCTACGGAGCTGGTCAATGTATTTATCTACGGGGAGATAAACGCTCTGCGTCCTCTCAACAGCGGTACCGCGGCGCCAGACAAACATGACAACAAAGATTGCGGTAGCCATAAGAACGGTAAAGTAGCCGCCGTGGAAGAACTTGGTAAGGCTTGAGAAGAAGAACATAGCCTCGATAGCACCAAAGAAAAGAATGAATGGAATGGCCGCCCATAGGCGCTTTCTGATAACAGCCAGGTAGGTGTAGAGCAAGATTGAGGTCATGAGCATGGTAACGGTAATTGCAAGACCGTACGCTGCTTCCATGTGCTCAGAGCTCTGGAAGAGAAGTACAACGCCAATGCAGCCAACCCACATGATGTTGTTTACAAGTGGAATGTAAATCTGGCCCTTTGTTGTGGAAGGGTAGTTAATCTTAATGTGAGGCATAAGATCAAGTTTAATTGCCTCAGAGACAATGGAGTAAGAGCCAGTAATCAGTGCCTGAGAGGCAATAATTGCAGCAAGCGCAGAGAGAATAACGGCAAATGGTCTAAGCTGACCAGGAAGCATTTCAAAGAAAGGATTGAGGTCTTTGATTGCGTTGAAGCTCTCGTTGGTGTGGTTAGTGATGATCCACGCGCCTTGTCCAAGGTAGTTCAGAATCAAGCAGACCTTAACAAAAGGCCAGCTTACGTAAATGTTGCTCTTGCCAACGTGACCCATGTCAGAATAAAGCGCCTCGGCACCAGTGGTACAAAGGAAGACACTACCTAAAACCATGAGACCAGCTGCATTGAGCTTGCCATCAAAGAGGAACAGAATGCCGCGGACTGGGTTAAGAGCTCGAACAACGCTAATGTCAGCAAGCATGTTCATAACACCCATGGCACCCAAGAACAAGAACCAAAGCGTCATGACAGGGCCAAAGGCCTTACCAATGGTAGAAGTACCTGCCTTCTGCAGAGCAAAGAGTGTGCAGAGAATGGCAATGGTAATCATGACAACAATGTGCTGATTATCACCAATAATGGCATGAGCTGCAGGAATAGTACGCAAACCCTCAATAGCGGTGGTTACCGTAACAGCTGGGGTCAAAATACCGTCAGCAAGAAGAGCTGCGCCACCAATCATGGCAGGAATAATCAGCCATTTGGCGCACTTTTTAACCAAACTGTAGAGCGCAAAGATTCCGCCCTCATTGTGGTTGTCTGCCTTCATTGCAACCATGACGTATTTAACGGTTGTAATGAGTGTCAGCGTCCAGATAATGAGGGACAGAGCGCCCAAAACAACATCGGTGCTCATGGTAAGAAGTCCACCATTACCAGCGATAATTGCCTTCATGGTGTACATTGGAGAAGTGCCAATGTCACCGTAGACGATGCCAAGGGTAACAAGTACCATGCCAGCACTTAGAGGAATGCCAGTTGATTTCTTGGCTTTGTCCTTAGAGAAAAGCGCATGAAATGCAGCTTTACTTGTATTCATCCATTAATCCTCTCAATAGATGATCGGTTCAGTTCGTCATCATATGTTAGTCCATATACCTAGTTATAACTAGACGAATGTACAAACGTACTTATTTTGCCTGCAAGCGGAAAAATTTACTCATTTTCCCGCGGTTTTCTCGAGATTTTATATGCGTGGTGAATCTTCTGATTTCTTGAGAAGTCCTCCGGAATAGTTTCACTTGTGATGTCTTCGATGATGACACCAGCTCGCTGGATCTTCTCGACATCTGGTTTAAAGGTACGCAGGTTGCACGAGAAAATAGCAACGCCACCGCGAGTTAGAAGGCGAGAAATGCCAATGATAAGCTCAGCGTGGTCTCTCTGGACATCAAACGAGCTCTGCCTCATGCGCGATGAGTTGGAGAAGGTAGGGACGTCGCAGAAGATGACATTCCAGCGGTTTTTGGTGTGACGCATCTCGGTAATCCAAGACAGGACGTCTGCCTGGACAAACTCGTGCTCCTCTCCGTCAAAACCGTTGCGCTTCATGTTGCGCTTAGCCCACTCAAGCGAGGGCTTGGAGAGGTCAACGGTTGTGGAGTGAAGCGCGCCACCATCTGCTGCGTAGCAGGTAGCGGTACCTGTATAGGCAAAGAGGTTGAGGAAGCTCTTAGCTGCGCCGGCACTCTTCATGAGCTCGCGAATTTCTGCACGTGTATCGCGGTGATCCAAGAAGATTCCACAGTCCAGCCTGGATGCAAAGTTGACCTCAAAGAGTAGGCCGCCCTCATCGATGAGCAGCATTTCTTTTCTGGAGTTGTCTGCAGCGCTGCCCTCGTCAGAGTACTGAGAGCCACCCTTTGCACGCGTTCTTGTTCGTAGATTTACGTTTGAGCTGGGTACGCCTAGAATGCGAGGAGCCAGAGCTAGGACGTCTAGGAGACGGCGCTTTGCAAGGTCTGGGTCAATTTCTTTTGAAGCAGCATACTCAGAGATTTGCAGCCAGGTAGTTGGCTTTGTGGCGCCTTTGTAGATGTCAATGCTGACGGCGTAATCGGGCAGGTCAGCGTCGTATACGCGGTAGCACGAGACGTCGTTTTTACGAGCCCATTTAGCGCGCTGCTTGGCCACCTTAGCAAGGCGCGCAGCAAACTGATCTGATGCAGGAACCAGCACGCTTACCGGCTGGTCGTTAACCATGACAGTGGGACCTGCAGGAACCGAGGTTGACTCAGAGTTGCTTGCAGGTGCATCAGACGCACCGGCTTCGACTTCTTCAGCGATTGCGGCAGGGTAGCAGCGCATGGTGGCAATGGAGTTGCCCACGTAGACAGAAAGTGTCTGCGATGGAGTTGCTCTGAGTACTGTATCAGTATTTGTATCGCTGGTAAGAAGCGTGCTTGCCTGTCCCGCAAAAAGTCCAAGCGTGGAGTAAGCAGAGCCCTGAAGTGTAGGCTCTTCTTTGGTCCATGAGAGATCTGCAACAATGCCCGTGAAGTGCTCTGCCTGTTTTAGCAGCTCAGAAGCTGCCAAGAACTGCACGTCAGCCTTGAGACCGCCTGCACGAAGCGTATAAAGCACAGCCTCCTTGGCCTTTGGGCGAGGGTCCGCTGCATAGAGTGTGACCTGGCGCTCTTGGCCCTTCTCGGCACGTTCATCGGCCTCAGCAAGCAAGTCCTGCCAGGCATCGTCGTCGTGGCCAGCCCAGCCCGTCATGCCCCAGCGAGCGCGCAGGATGCCCGGAGCCACGTCCAGCGCCATGCCCGCAGCCTCCTGTGCAAGCGCGCCTGCTCCCGGGAACAGCAGCGCCGGCAGCGGCGCGTCTGGCGAGAAACCCGATGCACTCGCAGCAGTTTGCGCCTGCAGATACAGAAGGGCAGCAGCGTAGTCCAGCCTGAGCGGCGCAAACTCACGTGCCGGCCCTCGACCGCCAGTCAGACTACGCTTAAAGAGCGCCTCACCAGCAAGATCGATGCCAACCGTGGCACGGTTGCGTGATACGCGCACGACAATAGTCACGTCAGGTGCAAGCGTGTTGACCATAGGACGGCTTCCGCGCTTTGCTGCAAGGCGGTCTACAATGGCGTCTTTTGTTCTGACAGCAATAAAGTTGGTGTTTCTGAGCTGGTCATTTGTGCCGTGAGCGCTCACTGCAATGGTGGCATGTGGACCAATATGGTCCTCCCAAGCAATGTGGGAGAGGTCTTCGTAAAGAGCGTCTGAAGTTGCGGCGCCAACACGATCAAGCACCAAAATGACGCGAGACGTGAGGCGAGACCAAAGACAGACGCGGTAAGCATCGGCAAGAGATCCGTAAAACGCAACTTGTCCGCCAAGGGGACGCACCTTTTTAATGCGTAGGCCTTCTAGCTCCTGTGCAAGAAGCTTCTCAAAACCCTTTGGACACGTTGCAAAGAACTCAAGTTCTTGAGACATCGGGACACCTTTCGCCCGTAGGAATGGAATACATACTAGCGCTCTATTTTCCCATGTTTTTCTCGCTAAATCATCTGTTATTTTTCGCTTAAAATACGCATAGTATCTTTTATAAGGAAATACAGAGAGCTGTTCGAGGTTTGGGAGTCATTATGGATGCAAAAGTTATGGAAGCATTTGAGTCCTGGCGTGCAAACGTCACCGAAGAAGACTTGGTAGAAGAGCTCGGTGAGCTTGCTAAACCAGAAGCAGAAGATAAGCTCTACGACGCATTTTATCGTTCGCTTGCTTTTGGTACTGCTGGTTTGCGCGGCACCATTGGCGTTGGAACTAATCGCATGAACGTCTACGTTGTTGCTCAGGCAACCCAGGGTCTTGCGGATTACCTCAACGCTCACTACGAGAATCCTACGGTGGCTCTTGCAAGGGATTCTCGCCTAAAGGGTGAGGATTTCCAGAAGGTTGCAGCCGGTGTTTTGGCAGCTAATGGCATCCGCGTGTACGTTTATCCACGTATCGAGCCTGTTCCAACTCTCTCGTTTGCTGTTCGCTATCTCAAGACTTCCGCAGGTATCGTGCTTACCGCAAGTCACAACCCTGCGCCTTACAACGGCTACAAGGTATACAACGATAACGGCGGCCAGATTACCGATGAAGCTGCAGCAGAGATTTCTGCAAATATCGCACGCGTCAATCCTTTTGACGTTAAGCCTATGGACTTTGAAGAGGGTCTGGAGAAGGGCCTGATTGTCTGGACACCAGAAGAGGTGCTGGACAACTTCATTGAGGCTATCAAGCGCGTTTCTATTCCAGGATTTAAGGCTGCTGACGGCTACAAGGTTGTATACACGCCGCTTAATGGTACAGGTATGGAGTGCGTCACGCGCATCCTCAAGGAGATTGGCGTCAATGACGTCGATGTTGTCCCAGAGCAGGCAGAGCCAGACGGAAACTTCCCAACGTGTTCTTATCCAAATCCAGAGTTCCGTGAGGCACTTGAGCTGGGTCTCAAGCTTGCGGATAAGGTTAAGCCAAACCTTTTGGTTGCAACTGACCCTGACGCCGATCGCATGGGTACTGCAATCCCTCATAATGGCGATTACGTGCTGCTTTCCGGCAACGAGATGGGCGTTCTGCTTATGGATTGGCTTCTTACCATGGCAGAAGAGCGTGGCGAGAAACCCCAGGATAAGGTAGCCGTTTCTACTATCGTATCTTCCGCTATGCCTGACGTCCTGGCACGTGCTCGCGGCTTTGAGATGCGCCGCGTCCTTACGGGCTTCAAGTACATCGGCGACCAAATTGACCAGCTCAAGGATGCCGGCGAGGAAGATCGCTTCCTCATGGGCTTTGAGGAGTCCTATGGCTATCTTGTTGGTACGCATGCTCGCGATAAGGACGCTATTGTTGCAACTATGCTTTGCGTAGAGATGGCTTCTTGGTATGCTGCTCGCAACATGGATCTTTACGAGGCCATGGATGCCCTGTACCAGCGCTACGGCTACTATCTCAATGGCGTTGTTAACGCTGCTTATCCAGGTGCTGAGGGTGCTGCAAAGATGGCTGAGATCATGAGCGGTCTGCGTAAGAATCCACTGGAAATGGTCGGCAATTACAAGGTCGTTGGCGTAACTGATTATGCTGAGTGCGCAGAGATGCCTCGCGTTTCTGGCCTGCAGAAAGAGGCTCCTCAGACACTGCCAGCTTCCAATGTTATTGAGTATAGGCTTGAGGGCGATAACAAGGTCATCTTCCGTCCATCAGGCACCGAGCCAAAGGTCAAGGCCTATCTCTTTGCCAACGGTGCTACCCGCGAAGAGGCCGAGGCTCGCATTGCGGAGCTTAGCGAGGCTGCTCAGCAGGTGCTTTCATAATCTGCTTTTTCTAAAACGTCTTTCTCCGCACAATCTTTTGGCGAGAAACCCGTCCAGCCCAGCATTCACCTTTTGTGGATGCTGGGTTTTTACGTGTTCTCTATAAGGGCATCCAGCTGCACGAAAAAGTCCCGCACTTTAAAGTGCGGGACTCAAGTTTGTAGACGCCAAACAAATACCTTATCGTTTAGTAACTTTGCTATTCAGCGGCCTTTACCGTCACGGTATATAGGGCGTTTGCAGCGCTGGCAATAGTTTCTGCCGCCCATGGACGTGCGCTTACCTCAGGAGACAGAGGGTCGTGAACGTTTACCGTGCCGTCATCGTTCTTGCTGGTTACCAAAATCCAGTGAGCGCCATCAGAGCTTAGCTTGTTACCCTTAACCTCAACAAGCAGGAAGGTTTCAGCATCTAGAAGCGTGGTAATATTGCTGGCCGAAATACTATAGCTTTCAGCAACAAGACCAAGGTCACCCAGGTTTTTCTCGAGAAATGATCTGTTCATTCCAGAGTCGGTGTCCGCTGCTTTAGCTGTTTCAACAGCGCCCGCAATATCTGCTGGAGTCCAGTTATTCTTTCCGGTAAGTCCCATGTATGCCATAGAGAGGGCAGTGGGACCTGATCCCTTGGTGGCAATTACAGAACCAGCATACGAGACGCCGCCCCACCTGGAGTCCCAGGTATAAAGCTGAGGAGCTGTGCCTTTGGTGATTGAATCGTCATAGGTTTTGGCTTTGCCGTCAGAATCGGGATAATTTGCAACAAAATCAATAGCCTCAGGGTGGGCGAGCGCCAGCTCAATGAGGCTTTTATCGCTGTATTTATCAGCGTGTTCTGCAATCCACGCAAAGTTTTTATTCTGATCTAACTTGGCTGCCAGGGCTTTAGTCAGTTCCTCTGAAGTTCCCACAGCAACACGAGAATCAACGGAGTTGACCTCTACCCCTGGAGTAGATTCTTTAGCGCATCCGCGCACGCAGCTCGACACAATAAAGACCAGTAAAAGTGCTGCAATAACCGCTAGACCAATAACAATATAGGTTCTCGTACGAGAATCAATGCGATGTAGTAGAGACTGTCTCTTAAAAAGAATGGCCTGCGAACCAAGGGTATTTCTCTTGCGACGTCTTGCCTGCCTATCAGAAAAACCGCCATCACGAGAAGGACGGCCATTTTGTGGAGGACGGCGACGCATTGCAGGATCTCCGTAGGAGCCTTGTCTTCTATCAGGTGAATCATTCAGGGGCATGGTGGCCTCCAAGCCGTAAAAATAGTTTCACTCATGATGAATCATACGGCGAGAAGTGCATAAATACTTTTAGAAAACGGTGAATGCAATATTCCGACCGACGAGCGGGTTATTTACACCGTTTAGCGGTTTGGCATGCGCATAAGGGTTGATTAAGTATATTCTTTTACTCACTATCATTTGTTTTCAAAAGTTAGTGAGCCGCATAAAGAAAGAAGGCATCGTGAAGCATAGAAATGCTCGACAGGACGTGATTCGTGAGCTTGTTCGCAGCGAGTCCATCCGTACGCAGCGCGATCTTGTTGACATGCTTAAAGATCGTGGCTTTGTCTGTACTCAAGCAACCGTTTCTCGTGATACAGCAGAAATGGATTTGCAAAAGCTTCCCGAGGGCGCCTATGTGCTTTCTGAAGATATGCACTTGCAGAAAATGCTCTCTGAGTTTGTGGTTGGGGCTACGGCAGCAGAGAATCTTATTGTGATTCGATGCCATCCAGGCACTGCATCAGCCGTTGCGTTTGCCCTTGACGACGTTGAGCTTGACCACGTTGTTGGCACCGTTGCCGGTGACGATACCGTTTTGATGATTGTGGATAAGACTGAGCACGCTGCAGACGTGGTACGAATCATTACGCAGCTTGGCAACGTAGAGAGCGTTCTATAAAAGACAAAGTTTTTGGCGAGAAACCCGTCAAAAGCACACCTCATTCAAAAAGAAAAAGGAGCCTGCTTAGTGATGTGACCCCCAAAAGTTAGACTTTTTTAGCGTAGCAGTTTATATGGCTGCTA
>CAUUUQ010000040.1:0-8925 GCA_963548345.1 uncultured Atopobium sp.
CATTTTGGGCTCGCTTACACTCTATCCTTCTGTTCAGCAGGTACCAGACTGGGTAGCAGAACTCAAAGATTCTGATTTGCCAGAAGGCTTTAGTGTTGTAGCTCCAGACAACCTTACCAACGTTCCTACCTGCCGTGGAGACGACATTCCATACGAGAAGGACAAAACGTACACCACCACGGTTGATGGTTGGATTGTCTCGGACAACGTTGTTGCAACCGCTAGAAATATTGACACGCAGTTTGCCTACTCTGATCACAACCCGGTTCTGCTGTCTTTCACCTTAAAGAGCGCAGAGTAGCGTTATCCGTCTTTTAGCATATGCTTAATATGTGCGTATTGTACCTATAATACGCACATAATTATTGACTTTACCGTCTTCATTTTGTATAACATAATTACAGGAAAGGCGGATTATTATGGCAAAAGTAAGCACAAATATTAATTTGGATCCAACGCTCAAAAAGAATGCCCAGGAGCTTCTCAGAGATTTAGGCATGGATCTTACTACTGCTATTACTATTTTTCTTCGTCAGACTGTTCGTGAACAGGGAATCCCTTTTGAAATCAAACGAGAAACTCCTAATGCTCAAACTATAGAGGCTCTTAATGAATACACCAACATGAAAGAGCATCCAGAAAATTACAAGCACTATTCCTCATTCTCCGACGCAATGTCGGAGGTCTTAGATGCTTGAAATCGTTCTTTCTAATCAATTTAAAAAAGACATTAAAACTAAAGAATAATTTTTGTTTTGTTGTAACCACAACAAAAGCCATATGGAAGTCCTGTCACACTTTGGGTATAAAGTAAGCCATAGTAGACTTTCTAAACCCATCCGAGAGGAGCCCGTATGGCACAGGTTCTTGATTTAAGCAAATCCGTTTATGAGATTTGCACTAAGTATCCCGTCATTAAAGGCCTCATGGCAGAAAATGGCTTTGCCGAGATTACCGAGCCAGGCCGTCTTCAGACCATGGGACGTTTTATGACCATCCCTAAAGGTTGCGACCACAAAGGCGTAGACCTTGAGGAACTCAAAGCAATCTTCCGCTCTCACGGCTTTACCATTCTTGGTGATGAGGAGCCTGCAGCAGCAGAAACCCCAGCTGACGAGAAACCCGCAGAGGCAGAGAACGCACCTATCGCGCAGACTCCTGAGGAGCGCAAAGCTCTTATCGCCCAGTATCTTGAGCGCCTCAACGACGGTGAGGACATCGAGGCTGTTCGCGAGGACTTTACCCGTAACTTCAAGGACGTCTCTGGCTCTGAGATTTCTAACGCTGAACAGGAGCTCATTGCTGGCGGCGTTCCTATGGAGAAGGTCCTGAAGCTCTGTGACGTTCATGCTGCCCTCTTTGAAGGCAAGGTCTCTTGCGCACCAACAGGCGCTGTTGAAGAGACTCCTGGCCATCCTGTTTGGACCATGCGCCAAGAGAACGACCGCATTCTTGCCTTTATCCACGACCGCGTTGCTCCAGATGTAAAGCGTGCTCGTACGCTTACCGAGTCTTCCAGCAACGAAGAGTGCGCTGGTGTTGCAGCAATTCTAAAGGCTGATATGGACGCCTTTGACGAGGTCTTTGTTCACTACAAGCGCAAGGAAGAACTGCTCTTCCCTCATCTTGAGCGCCACGATATCACTGGTCCTTCAAAGGTTATGTGGGGTAAGGACGACGAGGTAAGAAACGCTGTTAACGGTGCAGAGGCTCTGCTCGAGACTGCATACGGCCAGTATGATGCAGGTCTTATGGCAGCCGTTGCTGACTACCTGGATGAGGCTATTGAGGGTGCTGAGTCCATGGCATCCAAGGAAGAAAACGTCCTCATCCCACTTTCCCTTGAGCACCTAACTGCTACTCAGTGGACCCAGATTGCTGCTGAAGAGAACGAGTTTGGTCACGCATTTGGCGTCAATCCTCCTTCATGGCACGCAGATCCTCTTGAGCTTGCAAACGACAAACTTAAAGAGATGGAAGCCGCAGCCGCTATGGACGAGAATAACGCTGAAGCAGAAGAGGAAGTAATTTCTGCTGACGGTAAGGTCAAGCTCTCTACCGGTGAGTTCACCATTCCGCAGCTTGAGGCTGTCTTTGCAACCATTCCGCTTGACATTACCTTTGTTGATGCAGATGACAAGACACGTTACTTCAGCCACGGCGACACCCGTGCTTTCCCTCGTCCTAAGAGCTGCCTTGGCCGCGACGTATATGACTGCCATCCACCAAAGAGCCAGGAAGCTGTTCGTCGCATCCTCACTGAGTTCAGAAGCGGTCGTAGCGACTCCTCCGAGTTCTGGTTTGAGGTTAAAGACAAGTTCCTCTACGTCCGTTACTTTGCTGTCCGCGATGAAGAGGGTAACTACCTGGGCGCTCTTGAGACCACTCAGGACATCGGCCCAATCCGTGCTCTTGAGGGCGAGAACCGCAGAGGCTCCGACAGCTAAGATCTTACGCACGTAAAACCCTGAGTTACCTTTCAAAAATTTTGTGCGACTCGGTAGGCGATGTGTCCTTTTTAAGGCACATCGCCTACACTATTTCTGGCCAAAAGAGAGGAGCCTCAGTGCTACAACGTTTACTAGGCACTAAGTATGCATACGCCATTGTTGCAACTTGTATTGTCATCATGTTTTTGCCGTGCTCCATTATTCTGACGTGCTTCGGCATCTTCATCACACCAGTTTCACAATACTTTGGCGTACCCCGCGTTGCCTTCTCTGCGGTCTTCTCGGTACTCTGCATTGCCATGACAATAGTTTTGCCGTTCATAGGCAAGTTCTATAAAACGCACGATACTCGCCTGGTACTCTCTGTAAGCGTTATCATCTGCGCAATCTCATATGGAGCTATGTCAGCCTCTCGAGAGATTTGGCATTTCTATCTCTGCGCGGTGGGACTTGGTATTGGCGTTCCTGCGCTTATGTTCTTGTGCGTCCCCGCCCTTATCAACGATTGGTTTGACCAGCGCGTTGGTACTTTTATGGGCCTCTGCTTTGCATTTACCGGCATTGGCGGCACCGTCTTTAACCCCATTGGATCTGCCATTATCTCGTCTGGTCCTGAAGGCTGGCGCGCTTGCTATCTGATTTTTGCCCTAGTCATGCTTGTTGGAACACTTCCCTTTACCCTTTTTGTAGTGCGTGAGAAACCCCAAGACCTTGGCCTTACACCTCTTACCTTCTCCTCTACTGACAAGAAAACCGTTGAAGTTGCAGAGGCTTCTTCAACCGACATCTCTGCTGATGACGCAATGAAATACCCTGAGTTTTATATGGTTGCTGCGTTTTACGCGCTCATTACCTTTAACCAGCAAATCTCTCAGTACTTCCCAAGCTATGCAGCAACCTTTGCAGAAACTGCTCCTGCCATTGCCGCTGCCACAGGTCTTCTTGCTGGAACAACTATGCTTGGTCAAGCAATTGGAAAAGTACTGCTAGGTGCTTTAAGCGATATTTCTGTAAAGCTTGCGTGCTTTGTAGGAATTTTCTCGGGCATTATTGGCTTACTTATGCTGGCAATTAAGCTTCCGGTTTTACCGCTCTTGCTGGCAGGAACCTTCCTTTTTGGAATTGCCTACGCACTTACAACAGTCGGCTCGCCACTATTGGTGCGCGCTGTCTTTGGTAAAAAAGATTCCACTCTTATTTACTCAAGAATTGCAGGTGTAAGCTGCTTTGTCTCTGCTTGTGCACTTATAATTTGGAGCCTGATTGTAGACGGCTCAACTCACGGCTTCTTGGTGCTTTTTGGCATTGGAATTGCTCTGATGAGCAGCTGCCTAGCGCTCGCGCTCACCGCACTTAAGCGCGCTGGCAAACGAGCATAAGATTATCTGGCTCTGTTGGGTCTGCTTCTGTATCCAAAGACACAACCTCTACCTGTTCAAACACCGTGCGAGCAGCATCCATGAGCTGCTCAAGCTGACGCGCTTCCTCTCCCACCTGTGCGGAAACTACATTTGTGAGATATCTTCCACCAGGAGTAAGGCAGTGGGCAACTTGACTCATCCACTCACTGGTCATCATAGCCGCAGGTGGAACTTCTCCGCTAAAGCAGTCGTTTAAGATTGCGTCATAGCGTTTGTTATCAGAGGCAGCTAGGCTCTTTATATATTCAATTCCATTAGCTACCTGCACCTGAAGCCTTCCATTACTCTCTCTGATAGCCTCATCCACAAAGAAGCAGCCATGAGCTAGGGCTGCAATTTTAGGATCAATCTCCAATGCATCGCAAGAAACCTCTGGATAATGAGTCACCAAATATCGCGGATACGAGCAGCCGCCGGCACCCAACATCAAAACTGAATATACGGGACAAGCAGCCTCAAATAACAAGTCATACAACTCAAGATAAGGAAATACCAGCTGGTTCTTTCTTGAATCCGTGTACGTTGCACTCTCATAGGCGCCGCCCTGCCACAACACACGTATTTCTCCACCTTCACCATCTGAGATAGGAAATACCAGCGCAGGGCCATTCAGTGCCTGAGGTTCAACGTAAATACCTGCACAAGTTAGGAGCTCCATATCATGAGCAGTAAGCTGTTTTTCTGACATGGAACTCCTTTAGGTGATGTGTTGTATGCAATATGTCTAAGTATAGCTAGTGCACGGGGTTTCTCGCCAGGTACTACCTCAACTCAAACGAATCGGCATCGGTGATGCAGACGCAGGTGTCATAGAACGCCTTGAGTGCCTGGTAGCCCAGAAGTGTGTCCTTGGTGCCGGAGGTCTCGTAGACAGAGTGCATAGCAAGCTGTGGAAGACCAACGTCAACGGCGTGCATGCTTGCCTGAATGTTGGAGAGGTTACCTAGAGTAGATCCGCCTGGCATGTCGCTTCTGTTAGCAAAGACCTGGTAAGGAACGTTTTGCTGCTTCCAAATAGCCTCGACAATGGCACGGCTGAACGCATCTGTGCAGTATGACTGACGTGCTGCTTCCTTGATAACCATGCCGCCATTGAGATAAGGCTTGTTGGCCGCATCGTGCTTCTCGGGATAATTGGGGTGCACCGCATGAGCGTTGTCGCAGCTTACCAGCAAAGATGCCGAGAGTGCGCGGTAGTAATCTTCCTGCGTAAAGCCAAGCGTAGCGTTGACGCGCTGCAGCGTGTCTTTAAGAAATGTGGACTTTGCGCCCTGCTTGGTATTTGAACCAACTTCTTCATTATCAAAGCAGGTATACACAGAAATGTCCTGCTCATTTGAAGACGCAAGAAAAGCCTTGAGTGCTACGAATGCACACTGAAGGTCATCCAGGTGACCAGCGGAAACAAACTCCTTCTTAGCGCCCCAAATTCGGCCGCCCGTGTGATCAACTAAGAACAAATCGCGAGAAAGAATGTCCTCTTGAGACACGCCTGCTGCGTCTGCTACCAGGGCGTTAAAGGCGCCAGGATTAAGCTCTCCAGCGCTGAAGAGTGGCATCAGGTCTTTAGCACGGTTGAACTCTGGCGAGAGACCATTTTTGTGCTCAAGATGAATAGCCAAGCTTGGAATCATAACAACATCGTCTTCGATGTTGACCAGCCTGGATTCTACCTTGTTTCCTACCTTGACCAGCACACGGCCGGCAATACCCAAAGGACGATCAAACCATGTGTGGTCAAGCATGCCGCCGTATGCCTCGGTGTTCAGACGAAGCGAGTTACCCTCACCAGTAAGCTCTGGCTGAGCTTTTACCTTGTAAGTTGGAGAATCGCCGTGAGCAACGGCAAGTTGGAAGTGATAAGGTGCATCGGCGTTTGAGGTTTGGGCATCGCGGTACTTCTCGCCAACTTTCCAGGCAACAATTGAAGAATTATTGCGCGTGGTAAAGTAAGTGCCGCCTGGCTGAACATCCCAAGAAGAACCCTCGGAGAGATAGGTAAAACCGCTCTCTAACAGGTACTCTTTGATGGTTTGCGTGGTATGAAACATAGAAGGGCTCTGCTTAATAAAAGCAAGAAGCTCCTCAGAAAGAGCAAGTGACTCATTCAAATCAGACATGCGTAAAACCTTTCATAGAACTGTGTTGCACTCAACAGCCTAGCACGCATTTTTAGTGAGGCGCGCACTTTCTAGAAAATGACGCAAAGAATACGCGCTTCAGGGTAGATACTTATATGTTGAACTAATTCTCACCCACCAAAGCGAGAGTGTATGGATATCAATCAAGCTATTGAGCACGCTAATGCGTTTGTCATACCTGGTCTTCTTGTTGATGATCAGTCCATCATCGGCGAGGTCAACAAAAACTGTGATGCCATTAAAACGCTGCTTGATGCCTGGAAGGAAGCGCCACTTGGCCAAGAGCCTGTAGAGTTTTCTGTCATTCAGCAGCTTGCTGATAGAACGCGCTCGCTGTGCGACACCTACGGCGTGGAGAGGCTCAGAAACCATCGAGGCGTTGGCCTTTCTCGCGGTCTTTCAAACGACGACCTTGCAGCAGCTGTTGCAAAGATGCAGCGTCGTCGCCCCAAGGCTGTCTATAAAACCGCAGGTCCGCTTCTTAACGACTTGCAAATTGCATATGTCGAGAAGAGCGTTTCTGGCACGGTGCTGGGTATTGATATTGAGACTACGTCGCGCTTTCCTGAGCTGGGCTACATTGTTAACGTGGGCTTTGAGTTCTGGAATCTTGGTCGCAATACCGTTCCGGTAGAGCCTCACACCGCCTACTTTGGCATTCCAGAGATGTACAAAGAAAAAGGTGTCCCTCTTTCCGATATTCACCAGATTACCTGGAAAGATGTTGAGGGCAAGAAATCATTTAGAGACGACAAAAAAGCCCAAGAGGCCCTACTGGCAACTATGAAGAAGATTCCTTTTATGGCTCATAACGCTGCCTTTGAGGATTCTTGGTTCATTTTCAACATTGACGGTTACGCTGAGGCTAGAAAAGCGGGCAAGATTATTGTTATTGACTCCCGCGATATCTGCCGTCGCCTGGACCCAGAGATTAGGTCTCTTCCTCGTGAGTCTTCTCCTGCCGCACTTGAGAACTGGGCGCGTCGTAGGCATACCCTTGCAGCGGACGAGAAGGAACGTCACTTGGGACTTGAAGACGTAGACCTTATGATTCGTACCGTGCAAGCAGAGTTTGCAGACCACAATATGTTTGAAGACTAGGTAACGTTGTCGGTCACCTGTGTTCAAGCGTTATACTAAAGAGTGCATAAACTAGATTTTCTCGCTAGAAAATAACTGCCAAGGAGGAGTTTTGTCAGAGAAGCAGGTAAGAGTACGTTTTGCGCCATCCCCAACAGGCAAGCTGCACATCGGAGGTGCGCGTACTGCTATCTATAACTGGGCTTTTGCTCGTGCAAATGGTGGCAAGTTTATTCTTCGTATTGATGACACAGATCCTACGCGCTCAACTGAAGAGAATACTCAGATTATCCTGCGCGCTATGAAGTGGCTTGGCCTTGATTGGGACGAGGGTCCCGATAAGGGCGGCGATTGCGGTCCTTACAGCCAGACTGAGCGCCTTGACCTGTATCGTGAGGCAGCAAATAAACTGCTGGCAGAGGGTAAGGCATACCCTTGCTTCTGCACGCCAGAAAAGCTTGCTGAAGACAAGAAGGCTGCTGAGGAGCGCCACGACCCCTTCCAGGGCTATCAGCGTACCTGTAGAAACATCGATCCCGCAGAGGCACAGCGCCGCATTGATGCTGGCGAGCCTTATACCATCCGCATCAAGGTTCCACTGGACCGCGGCGACGTTATTGTCCACGACGCTGTTCACGGTGACGTAACCTTTAACGCTCGCGAGCTTGATGACTTTATCATCTTCCGCTCCGATGGCACCCCAACCTACAACTTTGCTACCGTTGTTGATGATGCTGGCATGGGCATCACCCACATTATTCGTGGCGATGATCACCTGTCCAACACTCCTCGCCAGATTATGGTGTACGAAGCTCTGGGTGCACCTGTCCCAACCTTCGCACACATCTCCATGATTTTGGGTCCTGACGGCAAGAAACTCTCCAAGCGCCATGGTGCAACCTCTGTTGAGGAGTATCGTGACCAGGGCTATCTTGCAGATGCCTTTGTCAACTACCTGGCTCTTCTCGGCTGGTCACTTGATGGCGAGACAACCATTGTTCCTCGTGACGTTTTGGCGTCTCAGTTCTCTTTGGACCATGTTTCCAAGAACCCTGCTAAGTCCGATCCAGAGCGTCTGAACTGGATTAATGCAACCTATCTTGCCAACATGGATAACCAGACTTTTGCAAAGACGGTTCTGATTCCAGAGCTTGTGAGCGCTGGTCTTGAGCCTGTTCAAGGTAGTACTACTGACGCAGATGAGATTTATGCAACTCGTCCAGGTTGGTATGACCTGCTCTCCGAGATTCTTCGTCCTCGTACCACCGTAAGCCCAGACGTCATTGAGAAGTCCCGCTTCCTGTATGAGGGTGCAAACGTCACCTTTGATCAGAAGAGCGTTGAGAAGGGTCTTACCAAAGACGCTGCTCAGAGTGCAACTGTTCTTGCTGCTGCAAAGACCGCTCTTGAGGGCGTTTCTGAGGACGGGTGGAAGGCTGCAGCAATTGACGCCGCCCTTGAGGTACTTCCAGAGCAGCTTGATCTTAAGAAGCGCGTTGTCTTCCAGTCCATTCGCGTTGCTGAGTGCGGCAACATGGTCTCCCCTCCTCTTGGAGAGTCTATGGAGCTTCTTGGCCGTGAGGTTTGCCTTGCTCGCCTTGAACGCGCTCTGGAGCTTTGCAAATAATGCGCTGAATGCGCTTGCCGCGTATTCTTCCAAACATAAGTGGGTATCAAAAGTAAAACCACACAAGAGCTGTAAAACAGATGGTTTTGCAGCTCTTTTATCGTTACCGTTTGTTTAGTTTTGGAGTAGTTATGATTTCTATGTCTGCGTTTGAGGTCCTCGGCCCCATTATGGTGGGTCCTTCTTCCTCGCACACAGCAGGAGCC
>CAUUUQ010000041.1:0-8732 GCA_963548345.1 uncultured Atopobium sp.
CTCGCTGGAAGGGCGGCGCTCGCGGTCAAAAGCAGACCTTGGCCGCAAACGTTGACCTTGTGCTTGTGGTACAGGCTTTGGATGGCGAGGTTGTCTCGGTAGATCGTATTGTGCGTTCAGCGGTCATTTCTAAAGATTGTGGCGCAGCCTGTGCCGTGGTGCTTACTAAGTCAGATGTAGCGGGACCAGAGCTTTTGGCTCAAGAGATTTCTTCTATCACCGCAGCTCTTGGCTCTACAGTGAAGATTGTTGCAACAGCCTCAAAGCTTGAGGGCGAGAAACCCGATGCACTTGCAGATCTTGCACAGACCGCTCAAAAGCTTGGAGCTGCATGGGGAATTGATGCGGTTCGACGTCTTGTCCCTTACGGCTCCGTGGCCATTGTGCTAGGAGAATCAGGTGCAGGTAAATCTACGCTTCTTAACGCGCTTCTGGGACACGAAGCACTTGAAACGGGAGAAGTTCGCGAGTCCGATAAGGCGGGACGTCATACAACGGTTGCTCGCCGTATGGTAGCGCTTCCTGACGCTGGCGTTATTGTGGACGAACCTGGACTTAGAAGCTTGCCTATTGTGGGCCATGAGAGGGGATTACAGAAGATATTCCCACACATCTCTGAAGCTGCTCAGACGTGTAAATTTAGGGATTGCACTCATACTCACGAACCAGGATGTAGCGTTCAAGATGCCCTTCATGAGGGACAGATTACAGAACCTCAGCTAAAGGCTTATTTATCTCTGGCAAAAGAAATGCGAGAAAGTCAGCAATCGCTTGACCCTGATGTTGTGCTTTAAGCTTTAACAGCGTAAATCCTCTAAGTACTCTGGCTTGACTAGGGTGCTTTTTTGTCAAACCAGCAGGAAATATGCTATATTGAGACTAACGAGGGTTGGTCCCGCCCAGTAATGGGGAGGGTCAGCCCTCGTTTCTTGCGTCAGTGAGATCGCTTAGAAAATCATTTAGTAAACCGCCAAATATGTAGCGGCTATGACGTTCTAAAAATTTTTATATATCAAATTAGATAAAAATTTAAATTACCCATTTTTCTTCTCGTTGCTTCGGCCTTTGGGTTTATTACTTTGTGTCAGATTTGCGTCAGCTATCGGACATATTTGTGCAGGTAAATCTTTTGTTTTTGTATTTTCTCTCTCATGCCAAGTGCACAATCTATGTATCGCAAATGGAGGGAGGAGAAAACAGTGACTAAGAAAACGAGAATTTTGATTTCTGTGTTGAGTGCACTTCTAGCTAGTTTTTGTTTCTTTGCATACGTACAAAGTGTCCGCGCTGATGCTGAGAAGTCACGAGCAGAGGCAATACAAAAATACGGCGGAGAACTTTCTTCAATTTTGGTGGCCACAAAACAAATAGAACCCGGAGAAACTCTCTCATCTTCTAATACCCAGGTAAAAAGCTGGATTTCTGATCTGATTCCTGAGGGTGCAATTACTAATCCAGAAAGTGTTATGGGCCGAACGGTTTCATCTGTTATTGGAGTTGGCATGCCTGTTGTTTCTCTTCATCTGCGATCTGTTGCCTCTCAGATTTCTATTCCAGAAAATCTTGTTGGTCTCACTATTTCTCATGGCGAGAAGTACGGATTAGCTGAGAGGCTTAGCGCTGGTACAAAGCTTGCAGCGTATGAGGTCACCGATTCTCTTATTACCTGTATTGCCTCGGATATTGCGGTATTGTCAGATGATACCGAGGGCACTCTTTACACCTCTTCTTCTGTAACGCTTGGATTAACTCCTGAACAGGTTCCTGCTGTGCTTTCTGCATATGCTCGAGGAACACTCCGCTTTACTCTTCCGGGGTCAAAGATTAATGCTCAGGACTTACTACACAACAATTCTTACGTTGAAGAAGAAAACCCAAAAGATTTATCTGACACGACAAATCAATCAAGCCCATCATCTGCAAGTGAAGATATGCAGCCAGAGAACCCTGTTTCTCCAACAGCCGACCAAAACAGCAACAGTGCGTCACAAGCAGATTCGTCTACTAATCCAGGAGGTGAAGCGTGATGTTAGAAAAGTGGATCTCATACGTAGGTCTTGACGCACGCGTCGAGATTGGGGCCATTCTTACGTACTTAGGTATCAGCAATAGGTGTGAGTTTACAGATTCGGCAGCATCTCTTAGATCAATTGTTGCTCGTTCAACTCCTCAGGATTATTCAGTCTTAATTGGTAATACTGGCTCCGATGTTTCGGATATAAATCTAGCAGCCGCGATTGTAAAAGACGGAAATGCACGTTGCGTGGTGCTAGTAAGGTCTGGCGCTTCTGGATCACTTCGTTCTAGAGCAGCTAAAGCAGGAGTTGATTTAGTTATTGACCCTATGGAATTGGGGGATCTGGTAAAGGTTGGAAGAGGGTATCAATCATACGGGGCTGACAGGCTTTCTCAGCCTTTACCAGAAGCTTCAGATTATGTTGCCAGTATCCAAGAGCTAAATACCTATCTACAATCCCTTATTCCTCTTGAGAAGACTCTAAAAGGTCCAATCCTTACGTTCACTTCAGGAAGAGGAGGAGTAGGAAAGACCACACTTGTTTCTTCAATGGCACTGCTTGCTTCTTCTTGGGGCTTGAAGGTTGCGTTAGTTGATTTTGACCTGTCTTATGGAAATGCTTTTGAGAAGCTTGGAATTAGGCAGCTAAAAGACTTCTCTGATCTTGTTGCTGATGTACCTTCAGAAAAAGAGAGCCTTCTAGAAAAGGCAACTTGTGTCCATAAAAATTTGTATCTTTTTGGCCCTTGTGTAAAACCTGAAATGGCAGAGCTTCTATTTCCTTGCGTGAGTCATTTTCTTCAAGCTGTTTCTGGTTTGGTTGATTTGGTACTTGTGGATACTACTACCGCTTCAACAGATTGCTACGCTCAAGCGGCCCAATGTGCAGATAGGCTGGTAATTGTCTCCGAGAACCCTCTTACGTGCATTAATTCTTTAGCAAAAGTAAGTGGACTTGCAGTGCGTCTTGGAGTGGCAAGAACTCGCATTATCCGACTTGAAAACAAAGCAAATCCAAAGGTTAAACAGGACTTTTCTGTTGGAAAGGCAGAAATTGGTCTTGAAGCAGCAAAGATGTTTAGGATTTTTGAAGGCGGACCAGGGTTTCAGGAGCTTATTCAGCAAGGAAAGCTTTCTGTGTTGTTACAAGAGGAAACTTCATTTGCGCAGTCGGTTTCTTTTGTACTTGCACATTTCCTTAACGAGCTGGGCATTCTTCCACAGCTGCGAGAGGCTCAGATTGCCCTGCAAGTAGCTCCTGAGAAAAAGACATTTAGCTTATTCAATAGGAGGAAGGAGGTGGGTTAATGCTTGTCTTTGAACGCGTTGCTAAGCAAATTGAGGCTCAAGATGAGAATGACTCACTACTCCAAAAAGAAGTATTTCAGAAGGCTAGAAAGAAGTTAAAAGAAAAACTTGTTTCTCGATTAGGACTTTCTACGGTTTCTTCTCTTATAACAGGCAGTGATATCGATCGCGTAAGAGACGAACTAAGAGTTACCTGTGAAGCAATTGTTAATGAAGAGAAGGACGAGCTCTTTAGCTCAGTTGACTATGAGGAAACAATCGAACAGGTAATCAATGAAGTATGTGGTCTTGGTCCAATTCAGCCACTACTGAATGATAAAGATGTTACGGAAATCATGATTAATGGCTGCAACAATTTGTTTTACGAGAAAAACGGCGAGCTATTTGAATCAAAAACAGTCTTTGACTCTGAAGAGCAGATTTTGATTGTTATGGATCGCATTTTGTCTCCATTAGGAAGAAGGCTGGATAGGGTAAGTCCTATTGTTGACGCTCGACTTGAGAATGGGGACCGTGTTAATGCAGTTGCAAGTCCTGTTGCAGTGAATGGTACTTCAGTAACTATTCGAAGATTCACTGGAAAAATTACTTCTTTGGACCGGCTAGTGGAAATGAAATCGCTGCCTCAATGGCTTGCAAGATTTTTGTCTTGGGCTGTGAAGTGCAGACAGGGAATCGCGGTTGTTGGAGGAACAGGATCCGGTAAGACTACGCTTTTAAATGCACTTTCATGTGAAATTTCAAAGTCAGAAAGAATTGTCACTATTGAGGATTCAGCGGAGCTTAAGTTCGATTCGCATCCAAATGTTGTCAGGCTAGAGGCTCGGCCCGCCTCAATAGAAGGAACAGGAGAAATAACCATTAGATCATTGGTGAGAAACGCGCTCCGAATGAGGCCAGATCGCATTGTAGTAGGAGAGGTAAGAGGTGAAGAGTGCATTGATATGCTGCAGGCTATGAATACAGGTCACGACGGTTCTTTAACTACATTGCATGCCGGAACCGCTCAAGAGGCAATATTGCGCCTAGTGTTGATGGCTCGTTTTGGAATGGACTTACCTGCAGAAATCATAGAAAAGCAGATTGCCACTGCACTTGATCTGATAGTTATGTCTCAAAGATTTCCTGATGGAAAACGATATGTGACCAGCGTTTCAGAAATCTCCTTGTCTTCGTCAGGATCAATTGAAGTGCAAGAGGTGGTGTCGTTTGACGCGCAGAAAAGAAGTTGGCTTTTTGTAAAAGTTCCTTCTTTTATCAATCGTGCAATACAAGAAGGAATACTCAATAAAAAGGAGGTTACTTCATGGATGTCTTTACTTCCTCAATCACAGGAGGTGTTTTTGGAGTAATTATTTATTTTCTTGTATGCAACGGTGAGGAAAAAACTGTTTCTCAAATAAATGCACGAGTAACAGGTTATGTAGTTCAGTTTTTTCAATTTGCACGCAATAGCACTTTTGTCCAGCGCTTGCTCAAATGGGAACCTTTTTCTTATATATCAACACAGCTACGTAATCGTTTTCTGTACAAATACGGAATCACCTTAGTTAGTGATGCTTTCGTACTGTTTTTTATTAGTGGCATAGCTGGATCCATCTTGCTTGGTGTTCTATTTGAGTCTGCAATAGGTACGCTTTGCGGTGTTTTCTCGTTATTTCTCGTTCCTTATTTTCTATATGAACATGCCAAGCATCAATCTGCTTTAGAAATCGCCCATATGATGCCTTCGATTTTTAGAACAATCGCCGTTGCTCTTGGATCAGGTCTCACACTTTCACAATCTATTGAATATGTCAGTAAACACACAGAAGGTGTCGTATCAGAAAATTTTTATATTGCTGACATGCAAATCAAGTGCGGTTTTCCTATCGAAGAAGCTATTGAGGACTTGGCAGAAAGGTTGGATGCTCCAGGTGTTAATTTGCTGGCTAGCGCCTTAGTAATTTCACATAGAACAGGGTCTCCGCTTAAGAGTCTTTTACAGAAAACTGCCGAGTTAGTTGAATTACAAGAGAAGAATCAAAGGCTCATAGCAACAAAGACTGCTCAAGTTAGATTATCTGCTCGAATTGTATGTCTTCTCCCAGTTGTTTTATTGATTGTCTTGTCGCTTCTATCGCCGGACTTTCAAAAGGGTTTATTTACGCCATCGGGCGTTATATGCACATCAATTGCAATGGTCATGGATTGCGTTGCTCTTTTGATTATTCGAAGCATTATGAAAGGAGTAATGAAGTGATGGATTTACTATGCTCCGTATTATTTGCAACATGCATAGGTATTCTCGCCCTAGTTGTTCCCGTCAATTTGAATCATTTTGATGTCCATAGCTATTATCAGCAAATTATAAGAGGCATAAAAAGTCACAAGAGAATGAGCCTCCGGGCAAAGTCTGAGTTTACAAGAAAATCATGCCTACGTGAGATGCCAGAAATGATTGACATTTTGATTCTTGGGCTGTCATCAGGGCTATCTTTTGATTCAGCGCTTGATCTGTATTGTTTGCGAGAATCTGGAGAATTATCGAGAGAGCTTTCAAATGCTCATATGACTTGGAAGCTTGGTGCTACTACTCGCGAAGAAGCACTCAATCAGATGGCGGCAAAAGTAGGAGTTCCATCGCTTAAAAGCTTTGCGACTGTTGTGAATGAAGCGCTTACTTTTGGAACTCCTCTTGCAGAAATATTAGATAGACAAGCTTCAGTTCTTCGCGATGAGCAGCGTTCGCTGTTAGAAACGGAAATTGAAAAGATCCCAATTAAAATGCTCATCCCTCTAGGAACGCTGATTGTTCCAGCAATGTTACTTGCAATTTTAGGTCCCTTGCTTGGACCTGCATTTTCTTCTTAAGAGAAAGGAAAGCCGATGATGTTCTTCTATCAATTTTTTAGGTATCTACAAGGCTTAAAAGAGGATGAATCTGGACAGGGAACTACAGAGTATGCAATTTTAGTTGGCGTACTTGTAGTTATTGCGATTGTCGCAATCATTGCTTTTAAAGGTAAAATTTCTGAGCTTTGGGAAGCAATTACATCGGGAATTAATTCTCTATGAGCAGAAAGAGCACTGCTGCTTATTCTGTGTTCATTATTGTCACTGTATGTTTACTATTTGCTGCACTTCTCGTATTACCAAGAAAACAGGACCATTCATCAAATACGAGCTCAGACTATGTGCAGACTCATGAAAATAGAGACGACAAAAAAGCCAATGAACAGCCAATCTCATATGCAGCAGCAGAAGATTTGTTTAAACAGAATTCCGTGCAAAGAGATAGTAAAGAAACTATTCAAAACGAAGCCCAGAGTATTTTAGAGGGCTATCAGCAAAGAGCTGATTGTGTGCTTGTTTATTCCGGATATTTAGACATAGCCGGCAATGTATGGGGCTGTTTAGTTAATGGTGGAAATTGGTCAGAACTTGTGACTGTTTCTGATCAAGGAGAGATAAGGAGGGTCTCAACATGTCACATATCCACTCAAGATGCGAAGAATCTATTAGAGCAATCAAACTAGGTGTTAAGAATACACAAGGACAAGCAACGCTTGAATATGCTCTAGTTTTATTTTCGTGCTTAATTGTCATTACGTCTCTTGGTGTGATATATCACTTTGTGCAAAATGGAGCAGTTGTTCAACTGGCTACTCAAGCTGCTTCACATACTATGCATGACTCTCTTTTAGATTTAGCCAAAGATGTTCTCTCGTTTTAAACAGAATGCTGGTCAAGCGTCAGTAGAAGCTGCGCTGTTATTTCCCGTTATTCTGATGATTATTGCATTGCTTGTAGAACCTGTTTGCATTCTCTATACAAAGACAGTTATGGATGGAGCCTGTGCAGAAGGATTAAGAGTAGCAACAACGTCTTCTGACACTGAGTTAATAGAGTCCTATATCAAACGCAGACTTAAGGCTATACCAGAGATACCTCTATTTCATAAGGGCGGAGATGAGGACTGGAATATCTCTATTGATAAAAAAGAAAACGATGTCTTGATTGAAATTACGGGTCATGTGGCAGCGATGCCGCCAATAGGCTGGTGTTTATTCCTTGCAGGTCAGACGGATAACCAAGGGATTGTCTTGCATTCAAGTTTATCTGCTAGTACGTATCCAGATTGGATTGAGGGTTCTTATGCGGATTGGATTGCCTTTTGGAAAGGATAAACATAAGAGAATAAAGCTTGGACTTTCCATGTTTATAGACGATAAAGGCGGTATTACGTCAATCGCTTTTGCAAGTGCGCTTTTAGTATGTCTAGCACTTGTATTCGCACTGGTATCGGTCGCTTGGGTTTCATCGAGAGCATACAAAACTCAGTCAATAGCAGATGCGGCTTCTATGGCAGGAGAAAATGTCGTAGCTAAATACACAACTATTGCGCAGGTAATTGATGCAAGCATTTTGAGTCTTGGGTTATCAGGATTGTTATGTGTTGGAGCCGGATTGGTTGCTTCATGTGTTCCAGGTTTAGCTTCAGCGGGTTCTAAATTGTGCGATGCAGGTTTTAAGACACTTGAAGTGCGTAAAAAATTTGCAACTTCAGCTTGTGAAGGCTTAGAGGCAACTGAAAAAATGCTTCCAGTTTTTGCAGCAATGGCAGCGAGCTCTTGTATACAAAAGAACTCTACTGATGCGGGTAACTTCGTGGGATCAGCTCTTTTATTTCCCACTCAGTCACAATCTGATTTTGGACATTTAAATAGTGACGTTTCGTCAGATGAATTAAAAGAACAGAGCGAACTATTACAGCAGATAGCAAAAGAAATTGAAGAGTTACAGAGTAAAGCAGAGTCATCTAAAAAGAGGGCGTGGGAGGCAGACTGCGGTGGAGGTCCTTATTCTATGCGAGAAAGAGCGGAGCATCTTGCTGGTCTTTCTGGGGATATAAACCCATCCATTCCGTCGCCAACTTCTTGGACGTTTGGTGTCGCTTTAAAGCGAGCTAGAGCTTATTACAGAGCTCGATATGATCAAGAAACTGTCAATGGAAGCACCGCAGAAGAATTGCGTGATTCTGCTATACGAAAAGCTTTTTACAACTTTGCGTTTACGGAACTTTCAAAAGGATTTTATAAAGAAACAGCTGATGGTGAGGTTGAAATGAATTTACCTCGATTACCACATAATTTAGAAGAGACAAAGAAAACGGACCTGTATCTAAAGCCTATTTGGCCTTGCACCTATGAAAACGGCGAGAAAACCATTCATGCTCATAGGTCTTGTCCAGGAGCAACCGGAGAAAACGCAGGGTTTGCATCGTTACAAGACTTAGATTCTGGAGTGGTTCATGAGTGTCAACATTGTCATTTTACGAGCGGTGATGTGGGAAGGGTGGCATCTGCCTCAACAAATATTGATAACGGGTTTGAGTATTACTGGAAAATCGTAGTCGAAGAGTCTG
>CAUUUQ010000042.1:0-8220 GCA_963548345.1 uncultured Atopobium sp.
GTATTTTCCCAGGTAATTGGTGCGATAGTAGTAGAGATAGAGAATCCGCGCTCTGACTCCTGCGAATCGTAATCAAGCGTGGGCTTTGTGCCTGCGTGGCCGCCTAAACGAGTGGTTGCACCCGTCAGATGCAGCATTGCCTCGGCAAGCATGGTTTTGCCCACGCCACCTTGGCCCACCAGGACCACATTCTTTACCTTAGAAACATTTTTTTCGGCCATGATGCCTCCTCTGACTGCGGCAAGCAGCCGAGAAGGTCAGCCGATAGTTCGCGCCCGAGTCTAGCGCGATATGCTTCGGCCCTTCCTGCTACTTACCGAACAAGAAAACCTCTAGCCACCCTACCGTACCGCAAAGCACAAAAAGAGACACCCACCATTCGATAAACGATATACGGTGGGTGCCTCGAAGTTTCTTCTCGACAGAAGATTTTGTGTTGTTACCGCAGGTAGACGCCATGGAATTCTATGGGGCCGACGCAGCGCATCACAAAAGTTAGATTCTAACTCCTCGGTGAACGGTGTTGTTAAAGATCAGGTAGCCGATAATTGCGTTCACCAACGACAGCGTGACAAAGATGATGTTGGGAAGCGTCTCGTTGACCACGCCTGCTGAAGAGCTTAACGAGTCAATAACCGGGATAAGCATCATCATGAACGTGCCGCCGATAACAAACATGGAGCCCAGCGTACCCACGAGAGAAGACACCGTGACCGAAAGGCTTCTCTTGGTGATATCAACGACGGAAGTCCAATCAAAGTTTGGTCGGCGAATATCAATGGCCAGGCCCACGTTAGACACCAGGAACACGATGCAAAGCGGCAGGATAACGTTTCTCAGCGCCGTTTCAAGGGTGATGTGACCAGGAATCAGGAAGAAAATCTGGGTCAGCACGCTGAAGATGAGCACGTAGATCATGTTAACGGCAATCTTTGCGCCAAAAATCTGCTTTGGGGAAACCGGCATGGTTGCCATCAGCCAGTTTGAGCGGCCTTCCAGCGAGTACGAAATGGCAGCAGAGTTGGCAGCGCAGAACATCGAGGTGCCAAACCAGGTGGTTACCATGCCAAAGATGGTTCTTGCCAAAGGGAGATAGCGCGGGACTTCGGAAGCAGGAACAAAATAGGCCACGATAGACGACGTGCTAAAGAACAGAGAAATAAAGGCGAGAATAACCATCAGCAAGCAGCCAAAAAGCATGTTTATAAAGACTGCTGGATAACCCGTGATGGTCTGAATCTCTTTTCTGATCAGAGCAACAAAAGGCGTCGCGGACTTGGTGGAAATCTGTTTGGTGGTGAACTTCTTCTGGACCTTATCCTCGCTTACTAGTGCATTAATGCGGTCGTTGAAGCGAGAAATGATTGCCACAATTGCCGCAGGCGCTCCAACGGATACCAGAACAAACAGTAAGAAACTGATAAGGGAGCCGGAGTTAAAGAAATCCGCAATCCACAGCGATGGAAGATAAACTACGCCAACTGAACTTGCAACGCTAAAGACGGTGTCGCGGAAATTACCCACCACACCTGGGGCAAACTTGTCTGCATTGAAAGATACCGTAAAGATAAAGAACAGATAAGCGACCATAAAGAAAAGGCCAAAAACGCCACCGATGACCATTCCCAAGTTCTTAAAGTGCAGCTTTGCAGCAAGGGCTGCAACCACAAAGGCCAAGAGAATTGCAGCAGAAACCGCAAGGTTAGGCCCAAGAAGAAGTGCGAACAAGGCACCAATCAAACGTGGGAGTGTGCCCGCTTCAAAGGTGAAATAGGCCAAAAAGACTGGCAGCATAATGACAATAGACCAGATACCCTCTGCAGCATACAGAGCTGCTACGCGAGAATAAATAATGGTGCTCTTTTTGATTGGAAGCGACATGATAAAGTCGTAATCCTTATACGCAAAAAGCACGCCATTGGCCTTTACAAACGTCAAAATAATACCAGGTAGAGCGCCAACGAGAATTCCTGCTAAAGGAAGCAATCTTGTGAAACCGGCAATGGCTAGAGTTGTCGCAATGCCGTAAATGTAAACCATCATGAAGATCGCGCCAACAACTGCAAAAATACCACCGACAATCGGCAGGGCATTTGCGCCAACCTTTTTCTCAAAATTCTTTCGAGCACCTATAACCTGCGTAGTCCAAATCATGGTTATCTGAACCTTAAGCAGCATCCAGAACACTTTGAGATCGGAAGGCAGCTTGAGCTCAGAGCGATCGAGAACAGGAACTTGACCAGCGCTTACTTGAGCTGGAATAAACACATCTCCTGAAAGTTGCAGGTTCTGCTCAGGCACATCGGGGCGCTGAGGAGCCTGTGGAACATTGTTTGCCATGACTAGTTCTCCTTAGGGAAGGAGGGAGGAACTGGAGCGCCTGGAGGTACTGGTGCGCCGGGTACAGTTGGAGTCGCAGGTGCTGCTGGTGCGGCGGGTGCTGCAGGCGCGGCTGGTGCTGCAGGTGCTGCTGGAGCCGCTGGAGCAGCGGGGGCTGCAGGTGCTGCAGGCGCGGCTGGTGCTGCGGGTGCAGCAGGTGCTGCTGGTGCAGCCGCTACAGGTGTGCCAGGAATGACTGGCTGAACAGCGGCGCCGTCCTTCGTGGTAGCCATATCCTGAGCAATCTCGGCAGAAACGCCAGGAGCGCCGGCTTCAAGACCAAGGAAGACTTCCTCAAGAGAAGCATTGCCTCGAATCTCGTCTGTTTTACCTGCGGCAAGAAGCTTGCCCTGACGAATAATTGCAATTTTATTGCAGAGTTTCTCGACAACTTCAAGAACATGTGACGAGAAGAACACGGCAGATCCGCGATCGGCAAGCTCGTGCAGCATCTTCTTCAACTCGAAGCTTGCTGCTGGATCCAGGCCAACAAATGGCTCGTCCAAAATGATGAGCTTTGGCTCGTGGAGCAGGGCGGAAATCAAAACCAGCTTCTGCTTCATACCGTGAGAGTAGCTGCCAATAGCATTTGCCAGGGAATCGGTGATGCCCAGGCGGTTGGCCAGCGTAGTAATGCGCTCGACGCGGTTCTCCGCAGGAACGCCAAAGATGTCACTGACGTAATTGAGGTACTTAATGCCGCTCATGAACTCGTAAATGTCTGGGTTATCTGGGACGTAAGCGATGACCTGCTTTGAGCCAACAGGGTCAACCAGCACATTCTTGGAGTCCACAAAGATAACGCCGCCCTCAAATGGCTGAGCACCAACGATGGACTTGATAAGCGTAGTTTTACCTGCGCCGTTGTGGCCAATAAAACCGTAGATGTCGCCAGGCATAACGTCGAGCGAAAGGTCAGAAACAGCTACCTTGGAGCCGTACTTCTTGGTGAAGTGCTGAACGCTCAACACGGGAACAACCTCGCCAGGAGCCGCTGGTGCTGGGGCTGGTGCTGCTGGGGCTGGGGCCGGTGCAGGAGAAGCTGCAGGCACAGACGCAGCAGTGGCAGCTACAGGCGTGGCTGGTGCCGCTGACGCAACGGATGCAGTAGGAGTGGCGGGTGCAACCGGAGGTACGGGAGCGTTAGGAACAGGTGGCTGTGGGATGTTGTCGGCCATGTTAGTTTCCTTCTTCCAATTTATCTATCTTGTTCACACGAGTGTCTTGAGCTTTTGGAGATCGCTTTGCTCTTCTTAGGGCATCGCGAAGTATCCATTCTACCTGAGCGTTGGTTGAACGCATGTCATCTTGCGCCCAGCGTTCAACTGCCCCCCAGACTTCTGGAGCTACACGAAGTGGATATTGTTTGCGAGGTGCCATGGGTTTCTCGCCATGCTTTACTGCTGCAAGGAACCGGTGTTAAGTACAGGCTGAGCCTCGGACTCACCGCAGAGAACAACCATAAGGTTGGAAGCCATGACGGCCTTGCGGTCCTCGTCAAACTCAACAACGCCATTCTCGGAAAGCTGGGTAAGAGCCATGTCAACCATGGAAACGGCGCCCTCGACGATCTTTTTACGTGCAGCGATGATTGCCTCTGCCTGCTGGCGGCGGAGCATTGCCTGCGCAATCTCAGGAGCGTAGGAGAGATGCGTGAGACGAGCGTCGTCAACGGTGATACCAGCAACGGAAAGGTTGCGGCTCAGCTCAGACTGAAGTGCCTCGGAGACTTCCTCGATGTTGGAGCGCAGAGTAATTGCGGTGTTGGACTCGGACTCGTCCTCCATGTGGTCGTAGCTGTAGATGCTCGCGACGTGCCTAAGCGCGGTCTCTGCCTGCATAGTAACGTAGCTGTCGTAGTCATCGACGTCAAAGAGGGCCTTTGCGGTATCGCTCACGCGCCAAACAACAACCTCGGCAATCTCGATTGGGTTACCCATGCGGTCGTTGACCTTGAGGACTTCGCCGTTCAGCGTACGAGCACGGGTGGAAATGATGGAGGTGTGTATATTTACACTTGGAGTTCCCACGCCTGTAGCGAGAGAGGAAAGGTCTCCCAAGTTTGCAGAAAGAGTCTTTGCGTAGTAAGGATTTGCCCAGCGAAGACCCTCGTCCTTAACGGTGCCAATATACTTACCAAATAGCACGCACACCTTTGCCTGACCAGGCTGAAGACTGAATAGTCCACTCGAAACAAACAGGCCTGCAAAGAAGAATGCCAGCGCACCAATGATGCTTGGGAACGACGGATCCAGGCGAGGATTTCTGTCTGCAGCGATAGCGCTGAGTACAAAATTAGCCAAAAACAGGGCTGCAACTGCAAAAAGAGCAATGGTAATCAGCAGGAACAGCCAACCACTCTTGGACTTAATAATTTTCTCGGTGCTCATAAGATCTCCTTTGTGACAATGAGCTTTCTGTTGGTATCATTGTGATATCACATTGATTACAAGTCAATAGAAATTTTTATTTAAATCTTGTTTAAATATCGCAGGTAAGGCGGTGGTTTTGTTGACATCGACGCGCGGCGAGAAGACCACTGCACATGACGAGAAGTTCGTCTCTTCGAGAAAAATAACCGATCTGTAAGGCTTGGACTAAGCGCGCCTGATTTCTGCAAAGAATCTGTAACGTTTGCCTGAAAACATCAAAGAATCGGTGGATTCTGCCTGATTTCATCAAAGAATCTGTGTCCCAAACACAGATTCTTTGCACTTTTCAGGCGGGCCTTTCGGGACGTGACTTTTGAATCCGAGGTTAGTTTCACGAGCACTCTTATGGAGCCTGATTTTCTCGCCAAGTCTGAGCGATTTGCCGGAAAAGTACACCTTGTCTGAGCGATTTGCCGGTTTTTCTCATCATGTCTGAGTAAATTTACTCAGACATGATGTGGTTTTCAGGCTCGCATTCAGAGCCAATCAAAAAATGGAGAGAGGCAGCGTGGTCGAATAAAAACACACCTCGGGAGAAGCCCCCAAGGTGTGTTCGGTGTGCACTATTACCTGCTCGCAGGCTATGCTCGCAGCCGACGCTGGTCGCAGCCCGCAGCCTCGCGCCCATCGCAGCTCGCAGGCCATGCTCGCAGCCGACGCTGCTCGCAGCCCGCAGCCTCGCGCCCGTCAGAGCCCGAAGCCCGCACGCAGTCTCGCGTCACGCTAGTCAATACGAGCGTCTACCTCAAGCCAACCAAGCTGGTCGATGTTACTCTTGACGTGCTCGCAAGACTTGCGCCATGCCTCAATCTCAGAGTCAGAAAGCTCGGGCACAAAGACCCTCTCGACACCATTGGCACCGATAACTGCAGGAAGTGAAGAGTAGAAGCCGGAAACGCCATACACGTCGTTGAGCAGCGTGGAGACTGGCGTGATCAGCTTGGTGTCGTGGACAATGGCCTTGATGACCTCGACAGCTCCGTTTGCAATGGAGTACTCGGTGCACTGCTTACCGCTGTAGGTAACGTATCCGCCCATGCGACCAGCCTGCTCAAGCTCTGGGAGGTCAAAGGTCTTGCCTGTCTGAGCTGCAACTTCGTCGAGGGTGAGGCAGCCAATGGAAACGTGCGACCAGCAAGCAAACATGCCGTTGCCGTGCTCGCCGAGCATCCAAGCGTTGATGCAAGATGCTGGATAGCCGGTAGCGCCGGAAAGTGCATGGCGGAGTCGAGCGGAGTCCAGCGTGGTACCGGAGCCGATAACCTTATTTGGATCGGCGCCAGTCAGATACTGGAGCTCGGTGGTAACAACGTCGCATGGGTTTGCGATGTTGACCCAAACGCCATCAAAGCCAGCGTCTGCAACGCGCTTTGCAAACTTCTTGGCCTCGTCAGTGGTGACGAAGAGCTCACCATCACGACTACCTGCTGCAGCCTCAATGTGGCCAGCAGCATTAACAATAATGTCGCAACCAGCAAGCTCCTCATAACGGTCATCAAGCTCATAGACGCGAGCAGGGTGTGGATAAAATGGCATTGCGTCCAGCAGGTCGTTTACCTGAGCCTTGCAGAGGACCTCATTTGTGTCGCTAATGTAGAGCTCAGTTGCAAGTCCCTGGTAAAGTAGGGCGTTTGCAACATGTGCGCCAACATGATTAGCGCCGATAATACCAATTTTGCTGATGAGAGCCATAGTCCACCTCTTTTGTCTCGCCAAAATACTGTGCCTGTTAGCCTAGCGGTTTTTTGCATAAACGGGTAACGATACAAAAAGACGAAACAGATTAGACACAACAATCCCCTCAACGTGTCATTAAAACCTGTAAACGGTATAGTAGTAATCCAAGATTCGGAGAGGAACTATGGGATACAAAACACCAACATGCTCTATTGCACGTAGCTGCGGAGGCTGTGAATGGCTTTCGGTCCCCTATCCTATCCAACTTAAACGCAAGCAAACGCAGGTAGAAGAACTTCTCGCCCCACTGGCAAGCATCAATAACGTAACTATCGAGCCTATCCGTGGTATGGACGAGCCTCTGGCTTATCGTCACAAGGCGGCAACGCCATTTGCACCAGGCAAAGGGCGCACAGTTCGCTCTGGTTTTTATGCAAGCGGAACGCACAAAATTATTGCATCAAAGGAATGCCTGGTAGAGGACGGTCGAGCTCGCGCTATCCTCAACGACGTGGCCTATCTCGCTGGCCAGTTCAACATCCACGCCTACCAGGAGGATCGCGGCAAGGGAGCGCTGCGCCACGGCGTAGTTCGCTGCGGATATGCCACTGACGACATCATGCTGGTGCTGGTGGTCAACGGCCAACATCTGCCCCATGAGCAGGAGTTTATTGCCGCGCTTCGCAAGGCGCACCCTGAACTGACCAGCATCTTCTTGAACGTCAACCAAAAGCGCACCAACGCAATCTTGGGGCGAGAAACCCGTCTGCTTTGGGGCTCAACGTCTATGAGTGACAAGCTTTTGGGCTGCACGTTTGAGATTGGCCCAACCAGTTTCTACCAGACAAACCCCCAACAAACTGAGGTGCTCTACCAGCTGGCCATCGACGGCGCACTTGCTGGCTCCGAGTCCGCTGACGTCGCGTTGCCCAGTGCTTCCACTCAGGCAGCCACTTCCGCACCGGCCAGCAGCCTGCGAGTTCTTGACGCCTACTGCGGTACAGGAACCATTGGACTTTGCTTGGCACACGCCGCTGAAGCTCAAGGCATCAACCTCTTGCTCACTGGCGTTGACCAGATTGAAAACAACATTCAGATGGCTCGCAGAAACGCTCGGAACAATAAGCTTGAAGCTGAGTTTATCTGCGATGATGCCACTCGCTACATGCAAACTCTGGCAAAAGACGGTCAGAACTTTGACGTTATTATTCTTGACCCACCTCGCGCGGGTTCCACACCTACCTTCCTCAAGGCAACTGCCCAGCTAGCCCAGAAGAAAATCGTGTATGTGAGCTGCAACGTTGTGACGCAGGCTAGGGACCTCAAAGTTCTTCTCGACAGCGGGTTTGCCATTGAGCGCGTAACGCCTGTGGACATGTTCCCTCACACCAAGCATGTTGAGTGTGTTGTGGCGCTGTCTCGGGTTTAGATTAAAGTCACAAATTGAATTGAGGACAATACCTGAAAATCCTCTATTAGTAGCTGCAAAGCTACTAATAGAGAATAAATTTGCAGAAATAGCTGCCAAGGAACCTTATAGAGCAAAATCAATTAAGGGAAATGTTTATAACTGGAATACTGCGAATCAATTTATGCAACAAGATTGACAAAATATCTCAATATGATTATAACTATGTTCATAGTTATATAGATACTAAACTTCAGATACAAGTTACAAAAAATAAGGAGGTATGGTTATGGCCACAAAAAATATTTATGTTGCAGAAGCAGA
>CAUUUQ010000043.1:0-7882 GCA_963548345.1 uncultured Atopobium sp.
GTATCAACCATGATAGACAGTGGATGAGAAACACCAATGGCGTAGGCAAGCTGAACTTCACACTTCTTTGCAAGGCCTGCTGCTACGACGTTTTTGGCAACCCAGCGCGCTGCATATGCTGCTGAACGGTCAACCTTGGTGCAATCCTTTCCGGAGAAAGCGCCGCCACCATGACGACCCATACCGCCATAGGTATCAACAATAATCTTTCTACCGGTAAGTCCTGTGTCTCCCATAGGTCCACCAACAACAAAGCGGCCAGTTGGGTTGACGTAAATGTCTGCGTTATCCCAAGCAATGTTGACCTCACCCATAACAGGAGCAATAACGTGGTCAATCATGTCCTGTTTGATGACGGACATGTCTTCAATCTCTGGGGCGTGCTGTGTGGAAACAACAATAGCGGTGACCTCAACGGGTTTCTCGTCCTCATAGCGAACGGTAACCTGTGTCTTACCATCTGGGCGCAAGTACTCAACCTCGCCAGACTTACGCACCTCTGAAAGGCGCTGAGCAAGACGCTGAGCCAGGTAAGCTGGCATTGGCATCAAAACATCAGTCTCATCAGAGGCAAAGCCAAACATCATACCCTGATCGCCTGCGCCAATAAGATCAAGCGGATCAGTAGTGCGTCCTGCCTGTGTGTCATAGGACTGATCAACACCCTGGGCAATATCTGGGCTCTGCTCATGGATAAGGCTCAAAACACCGCAGGTCTCGCAGTCAAAACCATACTTAGCGCGGTCATAGCCAATATTCCTGAGGGTGTTACGAACAATCTCCTGAACATCAACGTAGGATTGAGTGCGAATCTCTCCAGCTACCACAATAGTTCCTGTAGTAGCAAAGGTCTCGCATGCACAACGAACGTTATCCAAGCAAGCTGGAACGCCGCTTGGAGAAACGTATCCGCGCTCTTCGAGCTCTGCCTCTTTTGCCAGGATTGCATCAAGAATTGCGTCAGAAATCTGATCACAAACCTTGTCTGGATGTCCCTCAGTAACACTTTCTGAGGTAAACAAATAGTTTTTGTGTGCCATGAACTGTCCTTTCACGCATGGCTTCTCTGCGTATGCAGCATATTTGCGTTCTTCTACGCGCAACCACTCTTACTATACCCGCCAAAGACACTTTTGAGCAGGATCAGTCAAGAAAATTGTAAAAAGAGCACCACAAGGGCGCTCTTTAAATAGCATGATTAAACTGGCATTATGCAAAAACGCGTATGATTATCCATCTATTCCAATACCAGCAAGCGTCAAATCAAGAAGCTTCTGTGCAAGCTCATCAGAACCCTCAACACCACGTCGCTCTCCCATTAAACCAATAGCCGAGAGAACCAAAGCTCCTGTAATAGAACAAGCAGCAAGCCTAGAATCAACGCTTTGACGAATAAATCCCTGCAATTTTCCCATCTCAAGCTGATTAGCAAGGAGAACAACCACGCGGGAAAGCGGCCCCTCAATGTTGGTAATAAGTGCCTGCTCAGAGCTTGCAAGCTTATTAATCAAAGCCAAAACAAGTGGCGAGTCAGGAAGAATATGTGAGGCCAGCTGAGCAATGATTGCATGAAGGGTTTCTTTTGAAGCAGGCTTATTGCCAATAGTGCGTGCAATATCTTTTGCAAGCTCATCAACACTCTCGTCAAAGATTGCCTGCAAAAGGGCTTCTCTATCGGAAAAGTAGTAATACAGCGCACCTTTTGAAAGACGAGCTCTATCGGAAATCTCACTCATTTTGAAGTTGGTATTTCCACGAGCAAGCATGAGCTTAGTTGTCTCGTGCATAATACGCTTTCGTGTAGCTGCGCTTTTCTTAGTACGAGCTTCGGCACGAATATGAGAAATAGAAGGCGCTGGAGTCTCGGGTTCTTCTGTAGGCTGCTGTTCATAAGCATTGTGATGTATGACTTCTAACGTAATATAATCGCGCTTCTCGCCCATGAACTCCCCCATACGACACTATCCGTCATATAAAATGACGCCTCTCTGATATTTTTTTATGCCTACTATACCGTTTTACCGAACCTATAAAAATACAAAGCCCTTACTTTTTTATTGATTAAATCTGGCACTCTTTATTATTTTTACCAATTACCCTTAGAGAGAATGGCGAGAAGATCTTCTTTTCTATTCTCCACTTGACCTGCTAAATAAAGCTCAAAGAGCTTACGTTGGTACACGCCCACAGCAGGTCCTGGCTGAAGCAAGAGCACTTCCATAATTTCTGCTCCCGAAACGCACAGCTCTTGTGGACGCTGAGCAATTCCCCGTTTTGCCTCATGTAGGAGAAGGGTCCTCATAGCCTCAAGCGTTACCGCATAGCTACGATAAGGATTTGCCTTTGCCAGAGCATCTGCCTGCTTTAACGTCAAAAGGTCATACGCAAGAGCAATGCCGTCCGATTTACTTGCCTCGGCTAACAGGGCAACCATATGCCTAAGCGACGAGGTTGTAACGTCCACATCATAGTCATGCAATGCCACAAGAGCGCAAACTTCATTACTCAAATGCTGTGATAGAGCCAAGCGTTTAAGCAAGGCTTTTGCTACGATTGCACCTTTTTCTGGATGACCGTAAAAATGACCTCTACCATCTGCATCAACGCTAAACATTTCTGGCTTTGCAATATCATGCAGGAGCGCCGCCCACCTAAGAACAGGAGTAGCACACCCTGCTGTAAGAGCCTCTGCTGCAGAGCATACCCGAGCAGTATGCTCCAGCACATCATAGGCGTGATAAGGGCTTCTCTGGTCAAAATTTTGCAACGGTAAGAGCTCTGGAATTGCTATCGCTAGAACAGGAAAACCCAGCTTAATAGCATGGGCACTATGGCCAGCCTCAACAATTTGAGCCACTTCCGAGCCAATGCGCTCAGACGCAACCTGAGAGAGTAGCGGCGCACACTCAGTAAGTGCCTGATGTGTCTTCTCCTCAATTGAAAACGAGAGTCTGCATGCAAACCGCAATGCTCGAAGCATGCGAAGAGCGTCCTCTGTAAAGCGAACCTTAGGCTCCCCAACAGCGCGAATTACACGTGCAGATAAATCTTCTTGACCGCCATAAAGATCAAGCAATCCCCTCTTTGGGTGATATGCCATTGCATTAATAGTGAAGTCTCTACGGGCAAGATCTTCCTCTATACGAGAGACAAACTGCACAGAATCAGGACGACGACCATCAAGATATTCTCCGTCACAGCGATACGTTGTGACCTCAATAGAGTGCTTCTCGACAACAGCAGTAACGGTTCCATATGCAATACCTGTTTCATGCACAGGAATGTCTGCAGCCTCAAAAGCCGCTTTACTCTGCTGCCACGTAGCTGAAGTTGTGATGTCAATATCATGGGCAAATGAGCCGCGTAGGGCGTCTCGTACCCAGCCGCCTACAATCCACGCCTCAAATCCGGCATCTTCAAGAACTTCTAATGCACGCAACGCGTAGGTGGGAATCTGTAAATTCACAGGGCGAGAAAGGCATGGTGAAGAGCTGTTTTTCTGTATGCTCATAGCCATTCCTTCCGCAGTTGCTGATGAAAAAAGTATACATCCTTCACACGTCATTCACATCCTTTCTGCGGTTTTAAAATGACAAACATTTGTTCTAGATTTTTCTTTACTTCTTCCCCATTCGTGATAGTCTAAGTATACGAACAGACGTTCTATTTTCAAGTAGAAAGTTGCTGCCATGGATACTCTTGATAAACTCGCCATACTTGCAGATGCAGCCAAATTTGACGCGGCGTGCACTTCTTCTGGTGTAGACAGAGATCCGCAGGCAGGAAAGGTAGGAATGGCCTCAGCGGCCGGCTGTTGCCACTCATTTACCCCTGATGGTCGCTGCATTACGCTGCTAAAAGTTTTACTTTCTAATGCTTGTTGTTATGACTGTGCTTACTGCGTCAATAGGTCGTCCGCACAGACCAAGCGTGCCACCTTTACACCACAGGAATTAGCAGAGCTTACCGTAGATTTCTATAAAAGAAATTACATAGAGGGGCTCTTTCTTTCCTCAGGTGTTATAGGATCACCAGACCACACCACAGAACTCATGATTGAATGCCTCTCCTACCTTAGGAATGAGTTGCTGTTTAACGGCTATGTTCATGCAAAAGTAATTCCTGGAACAGATCCAGATCTTATTGACGCTATTGGTCGGTTGGCTGATAGGCTCTCCGTCAACTTGGAATTACCTAGCTCAACCTCACTTACTAAACTTTGCCCTCACAAAAATGCTGAAACCGTTACTAAACCCATGTCCTTCATTCACCACCTGCGCGTCTCTGAAGAGCGTCAATTACTTGAGGCTAAAAATGCATCAAAGGGCATTGTGAAGTCTGCTGGCAAATCTAAGGGCATTGTTATTCCTACTCAGAAACAAATCATAAGAGAAGGTTTAGCTCTACGTTCCAACTGCTTAAAGAACACGTTTATGCGTTCATCAAGGGTATCTTCGGGCAAGAGGTCCTTCTCGCCTGCTGGGCAGTCAACTCAAATTATCATTGGAGCTTCTCCAGAATCAGATAATCAAATATTGCACTTGTCTCAAGCGCTTTACCAGCAATTTGAGTTAAAACGAGTATTCTTTTCTGCCTATATTCCTGTTATAGAAGACAATCGTCTTCCTGAGTTGGACACTCCTGTTCCCTTACGTAGAGAGCATCGTCTTTATCAGGCTGATTGGCTTATGCGCTACTATGCGTTTTCTCCTGATGAGCTGGTTTCTCCGGAAGCACCTTGGCTTGATTTAGAAATTGATCCAAAGCTTGGGTGGGCACTGGCACATCTTAATCAATTTCCCGTAGAGATTATGGATGCTCCACTAGAAATACTTTTACGAGTGCCCGGTATTGGCCCTACCGGTGCACGAAGAATTATTGCCGCAAGAAAACGGTCTCGTCTCACCTTTGATGATCTTAAACGGCTGGGAATACAGCTCAAACGATCACATCGTTTTCTCACCTGCTGTGGCGTAAGAGATGCCTCAGCCCCACTTGACCAAGAATTGATTAAACAGAGGGTAATTGCTGATGCCAAAGCAAGTTCGTACAACAAAACAAGACGTCGTATTGAGTCCTCTCAACTCAGGCTCTTCTAATCAAAGTGTAGAGCTTGTCTCGCTTGTTCAGAGGCTTACAAGACTCTCCAAGCCTCAGAAGGTTGTTATCTCTTGCAATCCAAGCTTAGAAGGCGTTGTAGGGGCTGTAGGGCTCACCTATCTCTCGCATGCTAACCCAGCACACGTACGTCTTGTTAGAGAAAGTTTTTGTCAGCCTAGTCTTGGGGAGCATGTTCTCTGTGGACCAGACCCCTCTGATGACTCAGTAGTTGCCTTAGCTAGACGAGTTCTTACAGGCCTAGAAAAAAAGGTAGGAACAAGAGAGATAACACGTCGCATTGTTTTGGCATGTGCTTCAGATGCTCATACTATGCCGGAGATTGTGCATCGATACATTCGTCTTGCATTCTCCTATGGTGTAGGAGCCCTTGAAGATATTGCAGACCCAACCGTGGCAGAGTTTAATGCGCTGGCTAGACAGGTAGAAGCTGAACGAGAGCATACGCGGCAATTTGTGCGGTTTTCTCGCATGTCAGATGGCTCTTTTATGTCTGTATTTCAACCTAATGCAAACGTAGTGCCACTAACCTGCAATTACTTTGTCAAACGGATGAGTACAGAACGGTTTTTTATTGTTGATCCAGCTCATCATATAGTCAGTTTTTATGCACCAGAAATGAAGACCTTTGGAACAATTCAACTGGACGATGCCTCTTTGGAAGAACTACTCTCTAGAACAGACCTTGCAACTGATGAGAAATACGTGCAAGCCATGTGGAGGCGCTTCTATGAGGGAGTTGGTCTAGAGGGTCGCGGGCCCGCAGAAAGAGGATATGACTTGCGCGCCCATTGGATGCCAAAACGCGTATGGCAAGGGCTCCCTGAACTCACTGCAAGCACAAATGCAGAAGCTGCGCGTAGCCAAGGCGTACCTGCTCGCTATCAGGGGCGAGAAAACAGAAAGGATGTGCATCATATAGAACAGAAACAGGCGTTTAACCATAAGCTTACCTCTGGGTTGTAAGGCTGCTGCTTAAGAAGACTTACAAAAAAAGCGCCCAGCAAAGCTGGACGCTTATCAGTTCAAATGAAATGACTAAGACTTAGTCAAGATCGTTGAAGTCACCAGCTGCAGGTGCAGGTGCAGAAACCTGAGTCTGCTGTGCTGCAGGCTGTGCAACATTCTGGGAACCAGTTGGAGCGTTGTTGGTAAGAACAGTCTCTGGGAAGACAGAGTCTGCATCATCCAGGAAGTGCTGGAGGAGCTTACGGTACTCAGCGCGGAAGTCCTCACGGGACTGCTTGAGGCGATCAATCTCATCAAGCTCAGTCTGCTTCTCTGCAAGAGCCTGACGGATAACCTCACGAGCCTTCTGGTCTGCCTCGTTGCGGATGCGCTCAGCATTTGCACGAGCGTCTGCAACAAGCTTATCTGCGCTCTGCTGAGCAACAATGAGGACCTGAGAAATCTGGTGCTCGGATGCAGCGATAGCGGCTGCGTTTGTCTCCTCAACAGAAGGAACGCTTGCGTTCTCCTCAAGGTTTGCAACCTGAGCCTGTGCTGCAGCGAGCTGCTGCTCAGTGCTGGTCAGACGGCCCTTAAGGTCAGCGATCTTTTGAAGCATTGCATCAACCTCAGAAGAGAGCTGCTCAAGAAATGCGTCAACTTCCTCTGGATTGTAGCCGGTCTCAGCAGGAGAGAATGTCTGCTGCTCGATGTCTGCTGGTGTGATTGCCATCTTTGTTCCCTTTCAGTCTGCGAGTAGACGTACCACACATCATAACTACTCAGTTTGTAATTAAAGACAAACTAGTTTCCTATATTAGTATAAGACCCAGCGTCGAAATGGCAAAACGTTCCACAAGATTAAGCACAAAAAGCGCAATAATCGGTGAGAGGTCAACGCCAGAAATTGGAGGAATCACCTTCCTAAACACATTGAGATATGGCTCAACAATTTTGCCAATAGCCTTAAGAATGTTTCTAACCGAATCATTTGAGACGGTAATCCAAGAGGACAGGCACCATACCACAATGCAGACGCTGTAAATCCTAAACAAGGTATAGAGTGCGTTTAAAACATAATACGAGAACACAAAAACCTCCGGTTACCTGGTAATCTCACCCTCATCAGCAAGCTTATCAAGATCAGCCTGCGTCAAAGAGACACCATGAGGAAGTACAACAAAAACGCGGTCAGCAACTTCTTCAACAGCACCATCAAGGCCATAAGAAAGACCAAAGCTGAAGTCCAAAATTCTCTTAGCAACCTCAATGTTGGTGTTCTTAAAGATAAGAACAACTGGCTGACCAGTACGAACACGGCGAACTACCGACTGAACATCGTCGTAAGAAACAGGACGAAGAACATATGGTGGCAGCTGTCCAGAATAGCTTGTACGGCTCACAGGACGAAGACCAATATCGCCAGGAGTTGGCAGATTTGGGCTTACGGCATGCTCGTAAGAAGGAGTGTATCCAGAGGGCTCCTGACGAGATGCATACGCAGAAGCACGGGAGCGCATATCCTGCTGAGGATTATAAGAAGCAGCCGGATTGGTGCTAATTGGCTTACCAGAGCGTGTGTAAACAGAAACACTCTCTGCCTCTGGTCTGGATGGATTGCCCAGTAGCCTATTAGAAGAACCCTGCTGTGCGCGGTCATCGTAGGAACGAGGAGAAGCTGCATCTACCTCGTCATAACCTTCGTCGCCGTAATACTCATCGTCGTAGTACTCATCGTCCTGACCACCACGAAGCTTTGCTCTTAGCGTATCAAGAATGCTCATCATTGTGCCTTTCTGTAACGCACGTAACTTCT
>CAUUUQ010000044.1:0-7858 GCA_963548345.1 uncultured Atopobium sp.
CCAGATGAAGATGCAGATAAGCTGAAGCTTCCTGAGTGGGCATCTATGTTTAGGGACAACACTGTAGTTCTGTTCTTCCTGATGCCAATCATCTTTGTTGGAATGGGACTTGCTGTTGGTCAGGCTGGTATCGAGGCTCTGTCTGGAACTGGTCCTGAGGCTACTAACTGGATTTTGTGGCTGGTCATTCGTGCGTGGACTTTCTCTGCAGGTATTGTCATTCTGCTTCAGGGTGTCCGTATGTTTGTTGGCTCTATTGTTCCAGCATTTAAGGGTATTTCTGATAAGTTCCTTCCTGGCGCTGTTCCAGCGCTGGACGCTCCAACGTTCTATCCATTCTCTCCAATGGGCGGAATGTTTGGCTTCCTTGGATCTTCAATTGGTGCAATTCTTGTTTGCATTTTGACCATTGTTCTTCACGCTCCAGTTATTGTTTTCCCAAGTCCAATCATCATGTACTTTGACGGTAATGTCATGGGCGTCTTTGGTAACAAGGCTGGTGGATGGAAGGGTGCTCTTGCAGCAGGTCTGGTAACTGGTGCAATTACTTCTGCAGCGGCTATTCTGTTCTATCCATTGACTGGCGTAATGTTTGGTTCTGGCGTGACTTGGTCCAACATTGACTACGCACTGGTATGGATGCCATTAATGTATCTGCTTAAGGCTATTAGAATGCTTGTACTTGGTGCATAGCCAGTCTTTTTAGGAGTTAATAATGAAACTTGTTGCTGTATGTGGTTTTGGCGTTGGATCTTCAATCATTGCCAAAATGAATATTGAGAGCATCCTTCAGAAGAGGAACAGGGAAGATATTGTTGTTGAGACTATCGACCTTGGTAGCGTTCAGGGAGCAGATGGCGATTATTACGTCACGACCAATGAGCTCTTTGATAACTTCCCTGATGGAATTAAAGAGCGCACTATTGTGCTAAATAACTTCATTGACCTTGCAGCTATTGAAAGCGCGCTAGAAGAGCGAATTGGTCTGTAGACACTCAACATTTGCATTCTTAAGGCACTCGTTATCGGGTGCCTTTTTTGATGACGTTCAACGTCGTCTTTCCCATCTACCGATAAAACAACACCGTTCATGTGAACCCCATCTGTTTGGACAGGTGGGGTTTCTCGTCAGACGTATAGTCAAAGTGGTGTGGTTTGGACGCGCAGGATCATTGGACGCGCAGAATCGGCAGAATCGGGGCGAAAAATGCAAAAGTTGCAGAAACGCTTTGCGAAGGTCGTGAGTGTGTTTTTGACGTTGGTGCTCTCGTTTGCGCTGGTTGGATGCAACGTATTCCCGTTCCTGCAGAACAACCCTGCCCAGCCAGCAACGCAGTCGTCAATCACAACAGGGGAAATCGAGGCAATACACGAGCCCAAGTTTGGTGGCAGCTACCTGGATATCACTATCGAAGAGTTTAATAACCTGGGCTTTGAATATGGTGACAGCGTGGACGTTACGTTTAGCAATGGATACAAGCTCACCGATATTCCGTACTACAACGGCTATTACACCAAAACTAACGAGCCCCTGGTTGTCGCATATCCGGGCTATCCTTACATCGATGTGTGCGTAAATAATGGCGAGCCTCTGTGGGAAACCGCTGGTCTTAAGCATGGAGATACGGCCACGGTAACGCTCCACGAGAAGCAGAAGTACGCAACGGTTCAGAAGGCCCTGGATGCAACGTACACCAATAATCGCTCCGACTACGCAAGTGACGAGGTCTTTGCCAACTTCCGTCCCATGAAGGGTGGAAATCTTGCCGAGGGCGTGATGTATCGCTCGGCGTCGCCTATTGATAATCGGAACAATCGCGCACCTTACGCGGCAGATCTTGCCCAGAGGTGTGGCGTGCAGTTTATCTTGGACCTTGCAGACACCAACGAAGAGATTCAGGGCTATTACCAGAATGCGGACTACGACATTACGTGGCACAAAAGCCTGTATGACGCAGGGAATGTTGCGGCTCTTAACCTCAACGCCAATTATCGGGGCGGCCAATATGCTTATCGCCTGGTAGCGGGTCTGCGCGAGATAATTCTGCATAAGGGGCCCTATCTTATTCACTGCACCGAGGGTAAGGATCGTACGGGCTTTGTTTGCGCTCTTCTCGAGGCACTTTGCGGCGCATCCTACGACGAGATGCGCGACGACTACATGATTACCTACGACAACTATTACGGCATTAACGAGAAGGACGACAAGGCTCGTTACGACGCCGTTGTTGACGTGAAGTTCAACGACATCGCTCGCTGTATTGCTGGGGCGCCTACGTACGGTTCGCTCGACGGCGTGGATTACGCGGCTGGAGCTCGCAAGTATCTGACCGATGCAGGCATGACCGAATGGGAGATCAACAAGCTTGTCGAGCGGTTAACGAACAAGTAGCGGGTCGTGGTCACAGGCGGTCGCGGGCTGCGGTCGAGGTGGCAGCGATGGCGGTCGCGGGTTGCGGCAAGAACTGACAGGTTAGTCGCCTGGCGAGAGGAGCGATCTTCTCGCCAGGTTTTTAATAACAAATTTAAGTAATGTTATGTGAAGTTGATTTCCTTTTACCGTTGGCGGAATTGGAAATGGAAACGTCAGAGCCCCTTTTTATAATTTTCTATAAGGAGGGTGCGTCATGGATGACAAACTTGTTCGTCTCATAACGTGCTTGGCAAAACAGGAAGATGTTTCTACATCAACGCTGTCTGAGTCCTTATGCGTCTCTGAGCGCACGGTGCGCGCATATATCAAGCGTGCAAAAGAATTACTAGAAGGTATTGCTGAAATTACAACAATAAAAGGTCAGGGTTATCATCTTGAAGTTCTTAATCTTGAGCTCTTGGATTGTTGGCTTAATAAAGAAGATCAGCTACCTCAGACTTCTAATGAGCGTGTGGCATATATATTGGACGATCTGCTTAATCGAAGCGATTGGGTTACGGTAGACGAGTTATCAGAGATTCTTTACGTTTCTCGTAAGACTATCTCGGCTGATTTAAAACAAGCTGAAGAGTTTCTCGCCAGATTTGACCTGCGCATAGTGCGTAAATCGCATTATTAAATTCAGATTGAAGGTACTGAATTTAATAAGCGACTCTGCCTGGCAAGTCTGGTAACAAACGAAGCATATTCGGGCAGCTGTCACGCCACGGTAGAAAATAATGAACTTATTGCTGATGTAACAAAGCTAGTGGTTGAGTGTGTTGAACATCATGATGTCAGCTTGAATGATTTTGCAATTAGAAATCTTGTCATTCATATTGTGGTTGCAATTAATCGCATTAAGCAACAGCGCTATGTTGTAGGACAGGAAGACTCGCTTAAGAGAATTCAGTGCTCGTATGAATATAGCGTGGCACAAAAGCTGGTAAATTGCCTGTCATCTGAGTTTGATGTTGAGTTTCCTCAGACAGAAGTTGCCTATATTGCAATTCATTTGGCATCTAAGAAGATGTTTAAAGATATCTCTGAGTCTCCAAATCTAGTAATTACCGATGACGTATTTGCAGTTACGCGTCAGATGATTGATCTGGTATGGAGTAGCTTCAGATTTGATTTTAGGAATGATCTTGAACTACATATGAGTTTAGCCAGACACATTGTGCCACTTTCCGTTCGATTGCACTATAACCTGCAGATAGAAAATCCACTGCTTACTGACATCCAGTATCGAATGCCTTTGGCATACTTGATGGCCATGGAGTCGTCAACAATCTTGGCCAAAGAGTACGAAGCAACTCTCAGTGAGCATGAAGTAGCTTATCTGGCCCTAGCATTTGCATTAGCTTTGGAGCGTAAGCGCACTGAACTGCCAAAAAAGAATGTACTTTGTGTATGCGCAACAGGTCTAGGCACTTCAAAGATTTTGGGAATTCGTATCAAAGAGGAATTTGGACCTTATATCGGGTCAATTACTACGTGTAATTTGAGTCAGATTTCTCAGATTGATTTTTCACATATTGATTACGTGTTCTCTACCGTTGAGATTGAATCTCCTTTGCCAGTTCCTGTGTGTTATTCGGGGTTCTTGCTCGATGACATTAATAAAGACTTGTTAGTTAAAGACTTGCTTCGTCGAGATGAACAAGAGGAGTTTGCTAAACACTTTAGCGAGCATCTTTTCTTCTCACATCTTGCGTACAGAAGTAAGGAAGAAGTACTTAACTTTTTGGTCAGTCAATTATGCAACATTGAGAAATCAAACATCTCTGTTTCTGAAGATGAGTTCAGAGCTCTGGTTTTTGACCGCGAAACTTTAGCAATGACTGCCTTTGGAAACTTGGTTGCACTTCCTCATCCTTCGCGCCCGGTATCTGAACGTACTTGTGTAGCAGTTGGTTTATTAGACAACCCAATTGACTGGGACGGTCATGACGTAGCTGCTGTGTTTTTGATTTCAGTTTCTTGTTCAGAAGACGAGAAGACCCGTTTATTTAACAAGAACATGGCGTCCCTTCTTATGGATAAAGAGGCAATTTGTTCACTTGTAAAGCATCAAAGTTTTTCAACTTTTGTTGGTCAGATTACATCATCAGGTGATGGTTTAAGAAAGAGGGGATAGGAATGGATGAAAGAGAGGTAGAGGCTATTGTTACCAACTTGGTTGTGCATGGTGGGGATGCAAAAAGCTATGCAATACAAGCAATCAAGTGCGCTCGTTTAGGAAAGTTTGACCAGGCAGATGAGCTGTTGAAACAGAGTTCAGAATCGTTAAATCGAGCGCATGAGTTTCAGATGGAACGGATTCAACAGGAAATTATAGGACAGGATAACAAACCACTGTCTTTGCTGATGGTCCACGGACAAGATCATTTGATGTGTGCTCTTACCACACACGATTTGGCAGTGCAAATTGTTGAGCTTTGTAAGCAAGTAACTACGAGCAATGGTGAGTGAAAGGAAGTAGGTATGAAAAAGATTGATTTGTTTTGTAGTGCAGGTATGTCCACAAGTATGCTTGCAAACAAGATGCAAGAGGTTGCTGATGCACATGGAATTCAAGTGAAGGTTGAAGCATTTTCTTCTACCGCGATTGATTTCCAGGTAGAGCACGACACTCCTGACTGCATTTTACTGGGACCTCAGGTTCGTTTTAGCTTTGACGATGTAAACGCAAAATACGGAGCAAAAATTCCTGTTGGCGTTATTGAGTCAGCGGATTATGGCAACTTGAATGGCGAGCGTGTGCTTAAGATGGCCATTTCTTTGATTAAGCGTGGTTCTACTGCATAGGGTTTCTCGCTATACGTTTTATCTGTGATTTTATAAAAATGGAGAGTTTTAGTTTGGAGGGTTCTATGAAAACGATGGATGTATTTGAAAAGCGACTTATGCCGCTGGCCGAAATGATTGGTAAAAATAAATACCTTTTGACCATGCGAGATTCGTTTGCAATGGTCATGCCAATCCTGATTATTGGCTCTATGTTTACTTTGCTTCGCAACTTCCCAATTCCTGCGTGGATTGATTTTTTGAAGACTACGATGGTTCAGCCAGATAAATCGCTGTTTGCTCTGCTGGCTATTCCTTCCGCATGTACTGTTTCGCTCATGGCAATCTTCCTGGCCTTTAACATCGGCTATAACTTTGCCGAGCACATTGGTATTAAAGACCGTGCGTCAGCGGGCATTGTTTCTTTGGTAGGTTGGTTCATTCTTATGCCTCAGGTAACTGAGTTTTCACCTGAAGAAGGCGTAGAGCCATTCCTGGTTGACAGTATTCCTCTTGCATGGACGGGTGCAAAAGGCGTCTTCATTGCCATGATTGTAGGATTTTTTGCAGTAGGCGTGTTTGGGTACATCATTAAAAAAGACTGGACCATTAAGATGCCAGAGGGCGTTCCTCCTACTGTTGCCCGTGCATTTAGCGCTCTTATTCCTATGACCGTTGCATTTACCGCCGTATGGCTGGTTGGTATTGTCTTTATCATTTCCCCATGGGGCAATGCCTTTAACTTCATTTATGCAATCCTTCAGGCTCCTTTGACTTCACTTGGTGGAACTGTTTGGGCATTGGCATTTAGTTATGTTTTGGCAAGTGGATTCTGGTTTATTGGTATCCATGGTTCCAGCGTTACTGGTTCAATTTACACACCAATTCTTACCGCACTTTCGCTGGAAAATCAGGCCGCATTTGCTGCTGGTGCAGCACTTCCTAACATTGTTAACCGTGAATTTGAGACCTTCTTTGCAACCTTTGGTGGCGGCGGTTCTACGCTCTCTCTGCTGATTGCAATGCTTCTGTTCTGCAATTCCAAGCGTATTAAAGATCTGGCAAAGATCTCTGTTGCTCCTGGTATCTTTGGTATCAACGAGCCTATTATCTTTGGTCTTCCTATTGTTCTTAACCCAGTTATGCTGATCCCCTTTATTCTTACTCCAGTGGTCAACATCATCATTGCGTACTTCATCATGGATCTTGGACTAGTGCCTCTGTGCAATGGTGTCATGCTCCCTTGGACTACTCCTCCTCTGGTTTCTGGATTCCTGCTGAGTGGTTGGCAAGGCGCTGTCCTGCAGCTCTTCTTGATTATTCTGGGAATCTTTATTTATCTGCCTTTCATCAAGACGTTGGATAAGGAATATCTGAAGGAAGAAGCCGCAGCTTCCGAGGAATCTTCTACTGAGCTGGAAGACTTTGACTCTATCGATCTTGATTCTGTAGTGCTGTAAAACTTTTGTATTTGAGCTGTACCTGGTACAACGCTGAGACGCTGTACCAGGTACCAACCTGTACGCTTGATTGGAGGAAGTGATGCATAGGCTTGGAATTTCTCTTTATCCAGAGCACTCAACACCTGAAGCCGATGATGCCTACATGGCATTAGCAAGTAACTATGGTTTCTCGCGCATTTTCACATGCTTACTTTCTGTGGATAAGTCACCAGAAGAGACAGTAGCTGAGTTTTCACAGTTTATGGACCGCGCTCATGGGTATGGGTTTACTGTTGCAGTGGATACCAACCCACGCGTATTCCAGCACTTAGGGGCAACGGCAACTGATGTTTCTGTTTTTGCCAAGATGGGCGTAGATATTATTCGCCTTGATGGGCATTTGGGAGACCGTCAGGACATTGCTCTGACAAGAAATCCTTATGGCATTGCAGTCGAGTTCAACGCCAGTCAGATGTTGTCGCTTGATCTACTTATTGAGCGTGGCGCATATCGTCGCAATATGTGCGTTTGTCACAATTTTTATCCACAGAGATTTTCTGGCTTGAGCGAGAAACGCTTTATTGAATTCTCCGAGCATTATTTTGGTATGGGTTTAACTCAGGCAGCATTTGTGACGAGTCAGCAGGACAACACGTTTGGTCCATGGCCGGTTTATGACGGTCTTCCTACCTGCGAAAATGATCGTACTCGTTCAATTGAATTGCAGGCAAGACACCTGTTAGCAACTGGCCTTATTGACGACATTATGATTGGCAATTGCTTTGCTTCTGAAGAGGAATTTGCCGCATTAGCCGCTGTTGATACTACTAAGGTAACGTTCAAGATTGAATTTGATTCTGGTGTAACTGAGATTGAGAAGAACGTTTTGTATCAGTTCAACCACGTAACACGTGGCGATGCATCTGAGTATTATCTGCGTTCTTCAGTACCTAGGATGTTTGAGTATTCCACTTCAATTCCTGCTCGCGAGCGCACAGATTGTCATATTAAACGCGGAGATGTATTAGTAGTGAATGACAATCTGTCTCATTACCTGGGAGAAGTTGAAGTTGCTCTAAGAGATTTTGAGGACGATGGAACCCGTAATGTTGTAGGACGTATCCCAGAAGATGAGCTTTTCTTGTTAGATTATGTGAAACCTGAATTCCCGTTTGGATTTGTTAAGGAATAGCAAGGGAGCTATTTGGTTGTT
>CAUUUQ010000045.1:0-6935 GCA_963548345.1 uncultured Atopobium sp.
TGATCAACATCCGTCCAATTGTTGCTGCAATCAAGGAGTTCTTCGGTTCTTCTCAGCTTTCGCAGTTCATGGACCAGGCAAACCCACTTGCTGGTTTGACCCACAAGCGTCGTCTTTCTGCTCTGGGACCTGGCGGTCTTGCAGGACACAAGTCCGGCTCCAGCCGTCGTACCAACGTTCCTACCGCAGTCCGCGACGTTCACAACTCGCACTACTCCCGTATGTGCCCAATCGAGACTCCTGAGGGACCAAACATTGGTCTTATCGGCTCTTTGGCACTGTACGCTCACGTAAATGAGTACGGCTTTATCGAGGCTCCTTATCGTAAGGTCACGGACGGCGTTGTCTCTGACGACATCGTTTGGATGACTGCAGACGAGGAGGAGAATCACATCATTGCTCCTGCTAACACCCCAATTGACCCTAAGACCAAGAAGTTTGTTGAGGTTGACGCAGACGGCAAGATTGTTGATGCAGACCGCGTTATCGCACGTACCCGCGACTTCGACGGTTCCTTTGGTGCACCTGCACAGGTTCCTGTTGAGGACGTTGACTACATGGACGTTTCTCCACGTCAGCTTCTCTCCGTCGCAGCTAACCTCATTCCATTCCTTGAGCATGACGACGCAAAGCGTACCCTCATGGGTGCAAACATGCAGCGTCAGGCAGTGCCTCTGATCCAGTCCCACGCTCCATTTGTTGGAACTGGTATGGAGGGCCGTGCAGCTCAGGACTCTGGCGAGCTTATTTGCGCAGAGTTTGCCGGCGAGGTCACCGAGGTAGACGCAGCTCACGTTGTCATCTACTCCGATGAGCACGGTTCTCAGCGCTACGATCTTCCTAAGTACGAGCGCTCTAACCAGTCCACTTGCATCAACCACCGTCCAATTGTCACAGTTGGACAGAAGGTCGAGAAGGGCCAGCCAATCGCAGACGGTCCATCTGTTGACCACTCTGAGCTGGCACTTGGTGCAAACCTTACCGTTGCTTACATGCCATGGGAAGGCTACAACTACGAGGACGGTATTATCGTCTCCGAGCGTGTTGTTCAGGAAGACCTCCTGACCTCCGTTAACATTTCCCGCCACGAGATTGATGCTCGTGACACCAAGCTTGGTGCTGAGGAGATTACCCGCGAGATTCCAAACCTTGGTGAGGACATGCTCGCAAACCTCGACGATGACGGTATCATCCGCATCGGCGCTGAGGTTGGCCCTGGCGATATTCTGGTTGGTAAGGTCACTCCTAAGGGTGAGACTGCTCTGACCGCAGAAGAGCGCCTGCTTCGCGCAATCTTCGGTGCTAAGGCACACGATGTTCGTGATACTTCCCTTAAGATGCCACACGGCTCCTATGGCCGCGTTGTTGACGTTGTCCGCTTCAGCCGTGAGGCTGGAGACGATCTGCCTCCAGGAGTAAACGACCTGGTCCGCGTCTTTGTTGCTCAGCGCAGAAAGATCCAGCAGGGCGATAAGATCGCTGGTCGTCACGGTAACAAGGGTGTTATTTGTAAGGTTCTCCCTGTTGAGGACATGCCTTACATGGCAGACGGTACCCCAGTAGACGTTATTCTCGACCCACTGGGCGTTCCTTCCCGTATGAACGTTGGTCAGCTGCTTGAGTGCCACCTTGGCTGGGGCGCTGCACATGGTTGGGATGACGATGACGCAGATTCTAAGCGTTACGTTGAGGGCCCAATTCCTGTCGCAACACCACTCTTTGATGGTGCTACTGATGAGTCCGTTGCAGAGATTGTTCGCCGCACCAACATCAACATGATCAATAAGGCTCTCAAGGAGTACGGCGAGGACATGCGTGAGGAGTTTGTTCCACAGCTCAACGAGCGTGGTAAGACTACCCTCTACGATGGTCGTACCGGCGAGGCATTCAAGAGCCCAATTACCGTTGGTGTTTCTTACATTCTGAAGCTCGGCCACATGGTTGACGATAAGATCCATGCACGTTCAACTGGTCCTTACTCTCTTGTTACCCAGCAGCCTCTGGGTGGTAAGGCACAGTTCGGCGGTCAGCGCTTTGGTGAGATGGAGGTTTGGGCACTGTATGCATATGGTGCTGCTAACGTCCTCCAGGAGATCCTCACCGTTAAGTCTGACGATACCAACGGCCGTGTTAAGACCTATGAGTCCATTGTTAAGGGCGAGAACATTCCTACTGCAGGAATTCCTGAGTCCTTCAAGGTTCTGGTCAAAGAGATTCGCTCCCTGGCACTTGACATTGAGCCAATCTCCTATCGTAAGCGTGCAAATACCGCAAAGGTCACAGATCCTGAGGAGAAGAACGCTGTTGAGATCCTCAACGACCTTGGCTTCACTGAGGTAACCGCTTCCGACCTGTCCCAAGACGCTGAGGGTGCATCCGCACTTGTAGGCGACGCGACCACCGATAAGGAGTAGCGACTGTGGCAGATTTCGATTCCACTGAATTTGACGCTATTAAAATTTCTCTAGCGTCTGCTGATGATATCCGCGGTTGGTCCTATGGCGAGGTAAAGAAGCCTGAGACCATCAACTACCGTACCCTTAAGCCAGAAAAGGACGGCCTTTTCTGCGAGAAGATCTTTGGACCTGTAAGGGACTGGGAGTGCGCCTGCGGTAAGTACAAAGGCATTCGCTTCAAGGGCATTACCTGCGAGCGCTGCGGTGTTGAAGTAACCACCGCAAAGGTTCGTCGTGACCGCATGGGCCACATTGAGCTTGCTGCTCCTGTAAGCCACATCTGGTACTTCAAGAGCCCAACCAGCTTCCCTCTGGCACGTCTTCTTGACATCAAGAGCAAGGACCTCGAGAAAGTCCTCTACTTTGCATCTTACGTAATCACCAGTGTTGACACTGAGGCACGTGAGGCTGACGTAGACGATCTTCGTGAGGAGCTTGCAGCAGATATCGAAGAGCTCGACGCAGAGCGCGACGATCAGATTGCACGCCTTCGCGAGCAGGGCCAGCCACAGGATGACGAGTTTGGCGATTTTGAGCCTCTTTCTGAGGACGAGATTCGTGCAGGCGTCGCTGATCTTGAGGAAGAGTACGAGGAAGAGAAGACGCTTCGTCGTGAGGCTTTCGAGAAGTTCATGCAGCTTGAGACCAGAGAGCTCATCTCCGATGAGGGTCTGTTCTCCGAGCTTAAGCGCTACTATGGCATCTACTTCAAGGGTGGTATGGGTGCAGAGGCAGTCCGCGACCTTCTTTCCAACATTGATCTTGAGAAAGAGGCCAAGGAGCTCCGCGCTATTATCGCCAATGAGGATGCTCAGAAGCAGAAGCGCGAGAAGGCCATTAAGCGTCTTGAGATTGTTGACGCTTTCCTTAAGGGCGGCAACGATCCAGCTAACATGATTCTTGACGTTGTACCAGTTATTCCACCTGATCTTCGTCCAATGGTTCAGCTTGATGGTGGCCGTTTTGCAGCTTCCGACTTAAACGATTTGTATCGTCGTGTTATTAACCGTAACAATCGTCTTAAGCGCCTGCTTGACCTTGACGCACCTTCCATCATTGTTAACAACGAGAAGCGCATGCTTCAGGAGTCCGTTGACGCTCTGTTTGACAACGGTCGCCGTGGCCGTCCTGTTACCGGCCGTGGTGGACGTCCTCTGAAGTCTCTTGCTGAGGCTCTTAAGGGTAAGCAGGGTCGCTTCCGTCAGAACCTTCTGGGTAAGCGTGTTGACTACTCTGGTCGTTCCGTCATTGTTGTTGACCCACACCTGAAGCTGCACCAGTGCGGTCTTCCATCCGCTATGGCACTTGAGCTCTTCAAGCCATTTGTCATGCGTCGTTTGGTTGAGCTCCGCAAGGTTGAAAACATTAAGGGCGCAAAGCGCGCTATTGACCGTGGTACCCCAGTTGTTTGGGACGTTCTGGATGAGGTCATTCAGGACCGCCTCGTTCTTCTCAACCGCGCACCTACCCTTCACCGTCTGTCCATTCAGGCATTTGAGCCAGTCCTTATCGAGGGTAAGGCAATCCACCTGCACCCACTGGTCTGCGCACCATTCAACGCAGACTTCGACGGCGACCAGATGTCTGTCCACGTGCCACTTTCTACTCAGGCACAGACAGAGGCTCGCATTCTGATGCTCTCCAGCAACAACCTCAGAAGCCCTGCTTCTGGTAAGGTTCTGACCGTTCCTTCTCAGGATATGGTCTTTGGTGTCTACTACCTCACTTCCGAGAAGACCGGTGAAGACGCTAAGACTCTTACCTTTGCAAGCTTTGAGGATGCTCTTCTGGCTATTGAGGCCAACCGTGACCTTGATCTTCAGGCAAAGGTTGTTGTCCGTGTAAGCTCCAAGGATGCAAACGTTGCTGATAGCGATCGCGCTATCTTCCGCGTTATGACCGGCCGCGGTCAGTATGAGGACCTGGACGTTACTGAGGGCACCAAGCGTTTTGAGACCACTGTTGGTCGCATTATCTTCAACCGTCAGTGCCTGCCAGAGGATTACCCATACATCAACTACAAGATGGTTAAGTCCGACATTGGTGTTCTGGTCAACGATTGCTGCGACCGTTACCCAATGGCTGATGTTGAGCCAATTCTGGACAACATCAAGAAGACTGGTTTCCACTACGCAACTCTTGCTGGTCTGACCGTTTCTGTTTGGGACGCTGTCATTCCTCCACACAAGCCACAGCTGCTTCAGGAGGCACAGGACCGCGTTGACCAGATCAACGAGTACTACGAGGACGGCTTCCTTTCCGAGCGAGAGCGTCACGTTGAGGTTGTTAACGCATGGACCGAGTGCACCGATCTTCTCGGCTCTGAGATGCTTACGGGCTTTGCAGAGAACAACCCAATTTACATGATGGCTGACTCTGGAGCTCGTGGTTCTAAGACACAGCTTCGCCAGCTTGCTGGTATGCGAGGCCTGATGGCGGATATGTCCGGTGAAACCATCGACCTTCCAATTAAGGCAAACTTCCGCGAGGGTCTTGAGCCTCTCGAGTACTTCATTTCTACCTACGGCGCTCGTAAGGGTCTGGTAGATACCGCTTCCCACACCTCCGACTCTGGTTACCTGACTCGTCGACTCGTCGACGTTGCACAGGACGTCATTGTCCGCGAGGAGGACTGCGGCACTGATGAGGCAGTTACCTATCCTCTGATTAAGCCTGGTCAGACTTCTGTTGATACTGACCTGATTGGCCGCTGCACCCTTGAGGATGTCTGCGATCCAAACACTGGCGAGGTTCTTATCCCTGCTGGTGGCTATGTTGAGTCCAAGCAGGATCTTGAGCGTCTTGTTGAGCACGGCCTTGCTAAGGTTCAGCTCCGCGCGCTTCTGACCTGTAAGTCTAAGTACGGCGTCTGCCAGAAGTGCTACGGCTGGGATCTTTCCACCCGTCGTCCTGTCAACATTGGTACTGCAGTTGGTATTATCGCAGCTCAGTCCATTGGTGAGCCTGGTACTCAGTTGACCATGCGTACCATTCACTCCGGTGGTGTTGCAGGCGCAGACGATATTACGCAGGGTCTTCCTACCGTTGCTCGTATGTTCGACGTCGTCGGCAACGTCAACGAGAAGATTCTTGGCCGCGAGGCTGACCTGGCTCCTGTTTCTGGTGTTCTTCACATTACTCCAGAGACTACCGAGTACCTGCTGCGTATTGTTGATGCAGACGATGCTTCCCGTGTCATCGAGGAGTGGCGTGTACCTGCATCCGTCCGCTTCATGCCTGGCATTGAGGATGGCGTTGTTGTTCGTGCTGGTGATCAGATTACCCGCGGCTTCGTCAACTTCCGTATGCTCCGTCGACTCACTGATATTGAGTCCACTATGCACACCTTCGTTGAGTCCGTTAAGGACGTCTATACCTCCCAGGGTGTAGAACTCAACGATAAGCACATCGAGGTTATCGCACGTCAGATGCTTCGTCGTGTTCAGGTTACCAACCCAGGTGACTCTTCGTACCTGCTTGGTCAGTACGTGGACCGCTATGTCTTTGCAGAGACTGTCCAGAACATTGCCCTTGCTGGTGGTACTCCACCAGAGGCAGAGCCAGCAATCCTTGGTACTCTGAAGGTTGCAAGCTCTATCGATTCTTGGCTCTCCAGTGCATCGTTCATCCGTACTGCAGGCGTTCTTACCTCTGCAGCTATCGAGGGCGACGTTGACCACCTGCTTGACCTCAAGTCCAACGTTATTGTTGGTAAGCAGATTCCTGCAGGTACTGGTCTCTCCGCATACAACGATGTTGAGCTTACCTATCACGGCACCAAGATTGATGGCCCAACCTCTTCTCTTGCTAAGTCTCTTCCAGACTGGGCACCAGCAGAGCTTAAGGACATCGAGGAGCAGCTTCCTAAGCAGCTTGACTGGGTCAACGAGGATTACAACGGTGGCGTTTACTCCAAGAATGGCCGCACGCTTTCAAGCGAGGACGCAAAGCTGTATCTCTTCGACGATCTTGGCGTGTCACAGCGTTGGACCAACAAGTTCAGCGAGGTTGGCATTGAGACCGTAGGCGATCTTATCGGCAAGACTGAGGAAGACCTGCTTCGCATTGATGGTATTGGTGCAAAGGCAATCGAGGAGCTTCGCGATGGCCTTGAGGCTCGTAACCTCCTTTACATCCTTGAGCCAGAAGAGGATGAGGCTGATTCTGAGGATCTTTCTCAGCTGCTCAACATGGTCTTCTCGCCAGAAGGCGATGGCGGCTTGATGCTGGGCTCTGCAGCTCCATCCACTCACTCTGATTACACCGAGACACTCATCGGTTCTTCTTCCGACGAGGTCAGCCCTGATGTAATCAACGAGGATCTTGGTTCCCTGGATGACCTTCTTAACCAGGTTGTCCGTATGGACGCTGAGGCAGACGGCGAAGACGAGTAAGTAATCTCGCCTGATACATCAAACTTTTTCGGAGATTGCCTCCGATACACAAGAGGACTTCAGCCGTTAGCTGGAGTCCTCTTTT
>CAUUUQ010000046.1:0-6697 GCA_963548345.1 uncultured Atopobium sp.
GGCGAGTAAAAACCGCACGTTCTAGAAACGTTTATCCCTCTTCTTAGGTATCCTAAGAAGAGGGATTTTTCTTCTCGCCCGGCGCCCAACTGGCTGCCCGTCGGTTTTCTCGTCTGACGAGAAACCCGTCTTTTAGAAAGCGTTTGCAATTGCTTGGAGGATTTATGCGCACCGGAATTTCACTGTATTTTGCCAGCGGATATGAGGCTAATGCTGAGGTTGTGGCAAAAGCGCAGGCGGCCGGATGCCACTATGCATTCACTTCTCTACAGATTCCCGAGGAAGAGGGGATTGATTATCGCACTGAGGCTCGTCGACTTTTAGAGCTGTGCAAAAAGGCTGAGATCAACCTCATTGCCGATGTTTCTCCTGCGACTCTTTCTAAACTTGGCGTTCAGAAGTTTGACGAGCTTGCGGAGCTTGGGATTACGTACGTACGTCTTGACTTTGGATTTGACGTGGCAGAGACCGTTGAGCTTTCTCGCAAGTTCCACGTGGTCTTCAACGCCTCGACTATCACCAAGGATGACATATCCGCGTGGAGAGCAGCGGGTGCCGACTTTACTCGCTTTGCTGCCTGCCACAATTACTATCCCAAGAGCTACACAGGCCTTTCGCTTGAGCGTGTCGCGCAGATTAATGCACGCCTTTCGGCGCTTGGATTCCAGATTTTCTCGTTTGTTCCTGGCGAGGTTTTCCGCGGACCTCTCTACGAGGGACTGCCAACTGTCGAGGAACACCGTGGACTTTCGGGTGATGCGCTTGTTCAGGCAATGCTTGCACTTTACGATGCAGACTCTGACGTGGTACTCATTGGTGACCCAGATGTTACCGAGGCTACGTGGAAGCGTATTGGTCAGCTTGAAAGAAACTGCATTGAGCTTAAGACGGAGCTCAAGCCTGATTTTGAGTATCTGTATGATCGCTTGCAGACCGATCGACCTGATTCCAGCTCGTACATTATCCGTTCACAGGAGTCCAGACTCTGGAAAGATGCTCCGGTGTACGACGCGAAGCCTTCTACCTGGGAGACTGTTGCTACTGGCGCTATTTTGGTGAGCAGTAAAGCATATGGTCGCTATGCAGGGGAACTTTCGATTGCTCGAGGTCTTTTGGAGCTTGATGCTCGCGATAACGTTGCAGGAAACATCTGCGAGGAAGACCAAGCATTCTTGCCATACATCCACTCCGGCCGCGGCTTTAGGTTTATCCGCAGGTAATTAGGCGTTTTCTGCTGGTTGAGCTGCTCGTGTGAGCGCGCCATACACACCGTGGTTAAGCGGCGTGTATGGCGCGACGGATCGCGCGTGGGGCGCTCAAGGCTCATAGGGTGCGTCAGGCTCACAGGGCGTCCAAAAATGTACGAAGGCACCTTGCGTGCATAAAGACCGCCTAATATGCACAAAAACTAATCAAGAAATTGATATGTCATTCAGAGGGTACTGTTTTGGGTAAAAAACCCGTTTAGTTGGGGATAATTTTTTGGTTTTGTCATTTTGGCATTCACGTTTAAGCAGTTCAGAAATAGTATGAATGTGCACAAAAAATTTGTCCAATTAAAAGCGCTGGTAAATTGCTTGCATAGAAATTAGCCAATCCTGCATACCCCAACTAAACGCATTATTTACCACTTCGCACAGAAATGGGCCATTTTTGGATCAGAATAAGTTACTTCGCGCCACAAAAGAGCAGTTGGCGACAAAATGGTGTGCGATCAAGCTGTGTGTGACCAAGTTTTGCGCGGGCAATAAGCTTCCCCCAAAGCAAAGGCTTCCCCGCTCAGCAAAAACTTCTCCGCTCGTTAAAGAATTCTCTGTTAAACAAGCTGCCTCCTATTTCTCCGGTGTTGGGAAATAGGAGGCAGCTCAAAAGTTAGTGTAATAACGCTTTACAGCTTGACGATAACATCCTCGGCTGGCTGGCGACGCTTCTGGACAGGATCCATATCACGATAGCCCAGGCTAAGCATGCAGGAAACGCCAAAGTCGTTGTACTGGCCGCCGTCGAGGAGACCTTCTTCTTCCAAAATCTTATCAACAGCCTCGCGGTTAAAGCCCTCGATTGGGCAGCTATCGACGCCAATCATAGCGGCCATGGTAAGCATGTTCGAAAGCGCAATGTAGGTCTGCTTGCAAGTCCAGTCAAAGGTTGCGCGCTCGTTGCCTACCAGGTCAAACATGTTCTCCTGGAAGTTCTTGAAAGCAGCTGCATAGGTTGGCTCAAAGTCTGCAGGAAGCTGCTTGATATCGTGCATCATGTGCTTGACGTAAGCAGACTCTGCGTTGACGTTTTTGCGGGCAAGAAGAATAACCAGGTAGTGAGCACCGTTGAGGGATGCGCGAGCACCATAGCATGGCTCGTAAAGTTTCTCTTTAAGGTGAAGTGACTGCTCAGAGGCCTGATCCTCTCGCAGATTAACAACCAGGAAGCGCCAGGGCTCCAGACCGTAGGAGCTTGGTGCCAGGCGAGCAGCCTCGAGGATTACTTCGAGGTCCTCGTCGGAAACGTTTTTGGTGGGGTCGTACTTTTTGGTTGCAAGTCTCCACTGGTAGGACGAGAGAACTTTGTTTGCAACGTGTTGTGCGGAACAGGCCATACGTGGTCCTTTCTTGTTGGTGGTGCGGCGGAGAGCTGGAGGTACGCTGTTGGACGGCTATGAGCTGGTGCTGCGGTGAGCTGAGGCGTTGCTCGGAGAACGTGTTACTCGGAGAGCGCACTACTCGAAGAGCGCGCTACTCAGAAACGATAAAGCGACCGGGTTGTCCTAGCTCCCACGTGCCTTTGAGATCGGCAGCAAGCTCAAAGTGCAGCTTGGAAATACCCAGGTCATAGTCTTGGACAAGGTGGCGCTGGTTAGGCATGGACGCGCTTACCACGCCATCTGTCAGGTCAAATACAACGGGAAGCTTGTTAATGGCGGTTGGACATGCCAAAACCGCATTAATGCCGCAGTTAAACCACGCAGGCATCTTCTCTGGCTCAGTTGATTCGCCGTTTGCTGTCATAATCTGCGCAGGCTTCTTGGTGCGCAGGCGAATTGCAGTACGAATGCCCTCCTGCTTGAGCGGAATTTTCTCCGGAGCGTATCCGATGGAGATAATAATGCCCAGCTTAAGGCCGTTATACTCGTCGCGAGCCAGGGTCTTCCAATCCATGGTCTCGGCAATCCAGCATGAGCCAATGCCCAGCTGTGTGGCGAGAAGAACGATCTTCTCGCCATAGTAACCGATGAGCTCACGGGCAATTGCGTCTTCACAATAACCTGCTACGTAGTGGTAAATGGGGCCGACAATAGACCTGTTCTTCATGTGGACGGAGGTGCCATCCTCGAGGTGAGGACCTTCGATGGTAAGGATTGCGGGGTGATCGGGTGCAACCTCTGCCATCTGGGCATTTGCGACGTCAATGGCTTCTTGGAGCTGAGAAAGTTTCTCTTGCTCAATAGGCTTTTGGTCGTAGGCGCGCAAGGAAATGCGCTGGTCCATGGCTTCTTTTACGTCCATCGTGGTCCTTCCTGGAGCAAGGTTAGAGCAGCGAGCCAAATCGCTTAACGTAGAGGCTCTTAATTATGGTGATAAGAACCATATACCCGCTCATGAGCGCCACTAACCACCCAAAGAATGATAAAGGCAGAGCAACAAGGCCCAAGGGTTGCGCAAACACCGGCAGATATGGAAGAGCACTGACTACAACAATTCCTGTGGTGGTTAGAGCAAGTAGCGAGGTTGATGGCATGCTCTGAACAAAGGGGATCTTGTTGGTTCTGAGCGCGTGGAGAACAAAGGTCTGGGTCCACATGGATTCTATGAACCAACCTGTTTGGAAAGACAGAATAAAGAGAGTCTGAGCTGCGGTGTTTCCGGCTGCGGTAAGTTCTGCCCAGGATCCTCCTGCAAGAGCGGGAGAGACTACAAAGAACATAAGAACAAATGTCAGTACATCAAAGATTGAACTAATAGGTCCAATCCAAAGCATAAAGTTTGTAATAGAGTGAGCATCCCAAGAGCGAGGACTTGAGAGGAACGACTCGTCAACGTTGTCCCAAGGAATTGCGATGCAGGTGACGGTATATGCAAGTCCCAACAGAAGCAGCTGGAGGGCACTCATAGGTAAGAATGGCAAAAAGAAGCTGGCTACTAAAACGGATAGCACGTTACCAAAGTTTGAGCTTGCGGTTGCCTTGATGTACTTGATGGTGTTGCCGTAGGTTCTGCGGCCCTCTTCAACACCGTGCTCAAGGACCAGCAAATCCTTCTGCAACAAGATGATGTCTGCGGACTCTTTTGCCACGTCAACAGCGGTATCAACAGAGATTCCTACATCGGAGGAGCGCATTGCAGCAGCATCGTTGATGCCATCGCCCATGAAGCCGACAACGTGGTTGTTTGATCTGAGCGCAGATACAACGCGAGCTTTTTGCATGGGGGAAAGCTTTGCGAAGAGCTGGGTCTTCTCGACACGTTCTTTGAGCTGCTCATCAGTAAGGTTTTCTACGTCGCTACCAAGCAAAAGCTCGTCAACGTGGATACCCACCTTTTTGCAGACGGCAGCGGCAACGCCTTCGTTATCGCCGGTAAGTACCTTGACCTGCACGCCTCTTTGGTTGAGCTTGGCAATTGCCTCGCGAGCACTCTCTTTTGGTGGGTCCAGGAAGGCCAGATAGCCAATGAGCACCATGTCACGCTCATCGTCTACGCCAAACTCGCCAACACCACGAGGGTCGCTCTTCTGAGCAACACCAACTACGCGCATACCCTCCTGATTGAGCTGGTAGACGCGGTCCATAACGCTTTTACGCTGGGCGGGTGTAAGCGGTTTAATCTCAGAGTCCAGGTCAACAAAGGAGCATGCGTTGAGAACCTCCTCAACGGCGCCCTTGGTGATCATCTGCGTCTTGTCAGTTTTTGTGTTTCTTACCACAACACTCATGCGGCGACGCTCAAAGTCAAACGGGACCTCGTCGATTTTCTCGTACTCAATGCTCAGAAGGTTAGTGGGCAGCTCGTCGTTTGAAGTTTTGATGATTGCGTTGTCGATGAGGTTTCTGAGACCCGTCTGGAAATAGCTGTTCAGGTACGCGTTACGGAGTACGCGAGGGTCTTCTTCACCCAGAATGTTGAGGTGGCGCTCAAGAACAACCTCGTCTGCGGTGATGGTGCCGGTCTTGTCGGTGCACAGGATGTCCATGGCGCCCAGGTTTTGGATTGCAGCCGGATTCTTAACAATAACGTCTTGCTTGGCCATTTGCGTTCCACCGCGAGAAAGGCAAGTGGTCACAATGACGGGAAGCATCTGAGGGGTAATGCCAACGGCAACAGAAACGCTGAAGAGCAGCGCATCAAACCAGTCGCCCTTAAGGAATCCGTTTGCAAAGAACACAATAGGGCACATGATCAGCATGAACGAGACAAGCACCTTAGAGACGGACTTAAGACCCTCGTCAAAGCTGGTCTCGCCAGAAGGCTGCTGAAGCAGCTCAGACATAGTGCCTACGTAGGTTTTATTGCCAGTTGCAACTACCACTACCGTTGCACTTCCTGATTGAACGGTAGTGCCAGCGAACAGCAGGTTTGTGCATTCAGAGAGTGAGAGGGGATAGCGCGTACCATCTGCGCGACGGCGAGCGTGTACTACACCAGCAGTTTTCTCGACGGACTCTGATTCTCCGGTGAGCGCGGTCTCGTTGACAAAGAGGTCCTTGGCGTCCAGAACGCGGCAGTCTGCAGGAATCATGTCGCCCGAGGCAAGACGGATGATGTCGCCAATAACTACCTGTTCAAAGGGGATTTCTTCTCCCAGCGCGGAAGCAAGTTTGGGCTCTTCGGGAGCGCCAGCCGCGGCTTCGACCTCGTCGGCGGTGTCTTCAGCCTCGTCGGCGGCTTCATCTGCGGCGTATTCATCGTCGAAGTCCGCAAGGTCATCTGCAGCGTCATCCGAGTTCTGGTCGGAGACATGGTCAGAGCTCTGGTCGAAGACCTGGTCAGCGCCCGTTTCGTCAAAGTCGATGGGACGACGGATGACCCTTGTGGTTGAGGTCACCATCTTGGAGAGCGCGGCCGCTGCCGATGCTCCCTTGGAGCTCTGGACAAAGTCGATAATGCCGGAGATAAGCACCATTGCGGTGATGATGACGACGGTTGACGGGTCCTTCTCGCCATCTGCGGCAAGGGCCACGTTAGTGACGTAAGAAATGCCTGCGAGCGCAATCAAAATGAAGGTGAAGGGGCTCGCAAAGCTTTTGAGCAGGCGGATGATGAAGGGCTCTTCGGCGGCGCTGGTGATAACGTTTGGGCCGTCGAGGTCGTATTTTGCCTGCGCAATGTCAATGGCAAGGCCGTCCGGGGTGGTATGGAACTTACGACAGACGCTCTTTACCGAGTGAGTTGCGGCAAAGGTCAAGGACTGTCCAAGCTCTCCCGAGGTAGTCTGAGTTGTCTTTGTTTGAGCTGTCTTTGTTTGGGTTGTGCGCTTCATGATTGCCATGTGCACCTCCGATAATTAGTGGAAATAAGTGACTAACTGGTTGGTGTATGACGCAAACTGAAAGCGTTCTGTTATGTGTGGGACTTAAAACCTGCCACATAGATTCATATATCTACAGGATTGCTCTATAAACCTGCAAATTTATATCCCTATAGGCTCGCGGTGCAGTAAAAATTAAAACTTTTGAATAAGAGGTTTCTTTATATCCGTCACA
>CAUUUQ010000047.1:0-6670 GCA_963548345.1 uncultured Atopobium sp.
CAGCGTGGTTTGATTGTCTCGCCTCCAAAGGCAGGTAAGACCACTATTTTGAAGCGCATTTGTCAGTCTATTACTACCAACAATCCTGAGGTTCACCTCTTCTGCCTCTTGGTAGACGAGCGTCCTGAGGAAGTTACGGACATGGAGCGCTCCATCAAGGGCACCGTTGTTGCTTCAACTTTTGATATGCCAGCAGAGAATCACACCGTTGTTTCGGAGCTCGTCATTGAGCGAGCAAAGCGTCTAGTTGAGATGGGTCAGGATGTTGTGGTCATTCTGGACTCCATTACACGTCTTGCTCGTGCATATAACCTGGCCATTCCTGCATCTGGCCGCATTCTTTCTGGTGGTGTTGACTCCGCAGCTCTGTATCCACCAAAGAAGTTCTTGGGTGCAGCTCGAAACATCGAGAATGGCGGCTCGCTCACCATTATTGCGTCTGCCCTGGTTGATACAGGATCCAAGATGGACGAGGTTATCTTCGAGGAGTTCAAGGGCACCGGCAACATGGAGCTTAAGCTTGATCGCGATCTTGCGGATCGTCGTATCTTCCCAGCTATTGATCCTGTTTCTTCTGGTACTCGTAATGAGGATCTGCTCATTAAGCCGGAGCTTCAGCCTATGGTTTGGGGCGTTCGCCGCATCCTTGCAGGCTTCAATAATACTGAGCGTGCAACTACTGCGCTTATCAGTGGCCTTAAGCAGACCGACAACAACCAGGACTTCCTGATCAGATCTGCAAAGAAGGCTGCACAGTCTGACTATCCACAGAACTAGCCAATGTAAGATAGGGCTCAAGAAGTGCTTTCCAGCTATTGTTGGAAGGCACTTCTTTTTTCTCGTCATTTTGTTGAATAACTGCCAAAGAATTATGAAAAAGTTTTAAAGACGCTGTAAAAAATAACGAATTACGCTATAGTCATTTCTAACAGCACAATTATGTGTTGCAGCGGATTATACAAAGATGAAATGAAGCCCACCCGTTGCTCACGTCGCCCGTATTGGGTTTAGTAGCATATGCAAATTTAGCGTGTGTCTTCATGCATCTTCTTAGCGTTTGTAGGGGGAGTATGTATGACAGAAGGTAGGAATCCGGCAGTAGTCGCCGGCCTGCTCAGTGGACTGGTTCTGGTAGCAGAGCCAGCATCTGCGTATGCCCTTACAGCCAATGAAATTCGCCAAACGCCTCTTGGTGCAATCTTTACCGGCATCGGAGTGGGACTTGCTGCGGTTGCTGTCATTTCTGGCGCTGCGGTAGTGGTTTCTCGCGTAGCAAATCGTGGCGAGAAAACCGGTGGGGCAGAAGCAAAGATTCAGCCAAGCACTACATCTCAGGTTGAGGATGAGGCTGCGTCTCCAAAGCGAGTTGCAGCTGCATCGAACTTCTCGCCAGAAGAGAGCCTTGTGATTCCGCTGGACTCTCCAAGGCGCTCAATTGCTGCATACAAGCCAAAACACATGAAGGCTTCTCAGTGGGATATGACCGGCTCTATTCGCGTTCAGTCTGCTGAGCCACCTGTCCAGTCTACCGAGCTGCCTGCCAAGAAGGCACAGGTTGTAAGTGCGGCCGCAGAGGGCGTACTTCCCGTTCGTGCAAAGAAGGCTCCTGCGCACTCCACAAACGACTACGCTCAGATTGCAGAGAACTACACCAAGCTTTTGAGCTGGCGTGAGCGCACCGTTGCGCGCGCAAAGGGCGCTGCTGCCGTACTTCTTGAGCGCTTGGGACAAGATCCTATGGACGGCCTGCCTATTATCGAGCGCGCTGACGGAACTGTTGGTGACGTGGGTACCGCTTGGTGGACTAAGGCTGTGGGCGAAGAGTCCATTACGCGCGATTTTGGCATTGCCGAGATTGGCGCCGAGGCTATTCCTGAAGACTTCACCAACCACGCTGCTGATATTTCTAGTCGCATTTCTTACGTTGACCAGGGAGTCTTCCCTGAGAAGCGTACGATCGACGAGCTTGAGCACGTTGATGACTGGACGCTTGCACTAGCTGCAATGGACGAGCACCTAGCTCGCCATGATCAGCAGCAGATGCGCAAGTACCATCCAGTACAGCTGCCGCTCATTGGTCAGGCCGCTGCTGAGGCAGAAGTTACAAGCCCTGTGGAGCTGTCGGGTGCAAAACCTGCTGCGCCTCGCAAGGTTGCTGCAGCTCAGGTACGTCCTTCTCGCGAGCCAAACTACGCTGGCGTGGTTGCGCAGTCAACCGCAATGCCGCTGGTCAAAGCCACAAACGATACCTCCTCGCACGTTCAGGACATCTTTGACGCGGTTGAGCGTGAGATGGCAGCTGAGCTCCAGGCAGCTGACGAGAGGCCAACGCGCGAGCTTCTCCGCCTCATTGAGGGTGGCACCAGCAAGATGAAGAAGATTTCTTCACTTGATTTGAGCGAGAAGACCGCTGCAGACAAGCCGTCTTACAAGCCTCGTCACTTCGCAGGTGAGCTTCCGCTGGTACGCGAGGCATAAGTAGGCGCGTGCTGAGCGGCCTAAAGGCTACGGTGGCAATCGTTATACAAGGCTGAGGTCAGTAGAAACATCCGGGTTCTCTAAAATTATTTCAAGTTAGATAACATTTTTTGACTGTGGTTCTTTTTTTAGAGCCGCAGCCATATTGTGTTGTGTCACATATTCAACGCTATGGAGAAAAGGAGATGAATATGGCACATAAGCTAACGCGACGACGCTTTTTGGAGGTGGCCGGGACCATTGCGGGGTCGTTTGCTCTAGCGGGTTGTTCGCCAAAGAACCAAGACCCTAACTCCATCTACGTTGGCGTGATGGGCCCATTCACCGGCGACGTTGCTCAGTATGGCCTTGCTGTGCGAAGTGGCGTTCTTTTGTACCTCAAGGAGTTCAACAAGAAGGGTGGCGTTAACGGACGCCAGATTGTCCCTATTGTTGAAGACGAGAAGGGCGATTCAACTGAGGCCATTCTTGTCTATAACAAGCTTCTTGACGAGAATGTCTGTGCAATTCTTGGAGACGTTACCTCAACGCCCACCATTGCACTGGCACAGAAAGCGGTACTGGACAACATCCCCTGTGTAACCGCATCCGCTACCGCCGAAGATGTTGTAGCGCATGGCCACAACATGTTCCGCGCTACCGTAACTGACCCGTTCCAGGGCGTTGTTCTTGCAGAGTTTGCTAAAAAGCAGGGTTATCAGCGCGTGGGAACCATCTTTAACTCCGGCGGCGATTACGAGATTGGCGTTAATAACGCATTTGTTCAGAGGGCTCGTGAGTTGGGTGTTGAGGTTGTATCTCAGCAAGGTTACCCAACAGGAGCTGTTGACTTTAACGCCCAGCTTACCAGCATTATCGGACTTGATCCTGATGCTATCTTGGCACCAAACTATTACCAGGATAACGGTAAGATTGTGACGCAGGCTCGTCAGCTTGGCTGCAAGAAGCCTTTTATGGGCGCAGATGGTTGGGCAGGCATCATTGGTGGCGAGCAGGACTATGCTTCTGCAGCTGACCTTGAAGGTTGCTTCTATTGCTCTGCATTTGTTGCTTCAAACCCAGATGAAAAAGTTCAGCATTTTGTTAAGGCTTACACCGAGGAATACGGCGAGGCTCCAACTAACTTCTGCTCTTTGGGCTATGACGCAGCAATGATTCTTTGCTCCGCTTTTGTGGTTGCCGAGAAACACGGTTACACCTACAACTCTAATGAGTATAGGCAGGCAATTATCGATGCTATTGCATCTGGTGTGGTCGAAGGTGTTACTGGCACCCTTTCATATCAGGGAACAGGTGACCCAGTGAAGTCCACCTTGATTATTACCTTTAAAGATGGCAAAGAGTCCATCTATGACACGATTAATCCTTCATAGAAAAGAGAGCCTCAGATGTTTTTAACTCAGGTGCTCAATGGACTTCAATTGGGCAGTATTTACGCACTGGTGGCGCTTGGTTACACAATGGTGTACGGCATCATCTTGCTTCTTAACTTTGCGCATGGTGACATCATCATGTTTGGTTCCTACGTTGCTTGGATTGCGCTTGTTCAGTTAGGACTCAATCCTGCAATCGCTGTTCTTCTCGCTGTTTTTGGCTGTGTTGTGCTGGGCGTTCTTATTGATAAGGTTGCTTACGCACCACTCAGAGAGGCTCCAAGACTTTCTATTCTGATTACGGCAATTGGCGTTTCTTATCTGCTTGAGAACGGCGTTCAGCTGCTCCTTGGTGCGGACGCTAAGGTTGTTCCAAGCATCATTGACCTGGGAACTGTTCAGGTATTTGGATCAACGCTTTCTGGCACCGCTCTTCTGACCGTTGCCGTCACCATTGTGGCAACCGTTGTTCTGACCCTTTTGGTTCAGAAGACTCGTCTTGGTAAGGCAATGCGCGCCGTTTCCGAGGACATGGGCGCAGCTCGTCTGATGGGCGTCAACGTCAACAGCACTATTAGCTTTACCTTTGCAGTTGGTTCTGCGCTTGCAGGTATTGCAGCTATTCTGTACTCCATGGCATATCAGCAGGTTTCTCCAACCATGGGCGTTATGCTGGGCACTAAGGCGTTTGTCGCAGCAGTTCTTGGCGGCATTGGTTCCATTCCAGGCGCTGTTATTGGCGGCCTTATTGTTGGCTTCTCCGAGGTCTTTGTTGCTGCCTTTGGTCTGTCTGTCTGGCAGGACGCGGTAGTCTTCTTACTCTTGATTCTTGTTCTTGTTGTCAAACCAACTGGCCTGCTTGGTAGACCAGTTACCGAGAAAGTGTAAGGAGGCTCACATGACTAAAATGTATCCACGCGATAACAACCATAACCCAGTAATTGTCACTGGTTTTGGTGGAAAAGATGGTCAGCGCCGTGAGCTTACTATGCCTGCTCGCTATGCCATCAATGCAATTCTTGTTGCACTCTTTGTCTTTGGCGGAAACTTCCTGGTAGGAGAGGGCCTTATTTCTCGCTATCAGACCGTTGTTTTTGAGCAAATCGGCGTATATGTTCTGATGACCGTTTCTCTAAACATTGTTACCGGATATCTGGGACAGCTCCCTCTGGGTCACGCTGGTTTCATGTCCATTGGTGGTTATGCCTGTGCAATCTTTATTATTCGCATGATGCCACTCTTTGGACTGGATGCTCAATCCATGGCTTCAGGTTCTACACCAGCAGTAATTCTTTTTGTTGTTGGCCTTTTGTTCGGCGGTATTTGCGCTGCTCTTATGGGTGTGGTTATTGGTATTCCAGCACTGCGTCTTCGTGGTGATTACCTGGCCATTATTACCCTGGGCTTTGCAGAGATTATCCGCGTTGTCCTGGTTAACATTGACTCCGCTCTTGGATTCAAGCTTACTGGTGGCGCATCTGGTCTCACGGGTATTCCTGCATATACGGGTTACCTGAACACAGCAATTGTTGTCTCGCTTGCCATTTTTGCTATTCATACTCTTATGAAGTCTAGGCATGGACGCGCTATTCTCGCCATCCGCGATAACGAGATTGCAGCAGAGGCTTCAGGTGTTAACACCACGTATTACAAGACTCTGGCCTTTGTTTTCTCCGCATTCCTTGCTGGTATTGCCGGTGGTCTTTACGCAGGCTGCATTGGAGTTATGGCACCAGCCAAGTTTGGCTTCATGAAGTCTGTTGAGATTCTGGTTATGGTTGTTCTGGGCGGCATGGGTTCTATGTTTGGTTCCGTTGTGTCCGCAACTGTCCTGACCGTGCTTCCAGAGGCTCTACGTGCCTTTGCTGACTACCGTATGGTTGCTTACGCAATCGTTTTGATTCTGGTCATGATCTTTAGGCCAGAGGGTCTGTTTGGTTCGTATGACTTCTCTTTGTCTCGCATCATTGAGCGAGTCATGAACAGGGATTTCCCTTGGAACAAGGATGACTCGGACGAGCAGGCAGACGCGCAGGTCAACGCACAGGTAAGCACACAGGCAGATGCGCAGGTCAACGCACAGGTAAGCACACAGGCGGATACGCAGGTAGAAGCCACAACTGATTCGAAGGAGGCGTAAGAGCGATGGCAACTAAAAACACTACAAAACTTATCAGGCAAGAGTCTCCTAACCTCATTCCTGAGCGAGACCTTGGTGCAATTCCAGTTCTTCAGGCTGAGCATCTTGGCATTGACTTTGGTGGCTTGACGGCTGTTAACGACTTCAACATTGCTCTTGGTCCTACCGAGATCTCTGGCATCATTGGCCCTAACGGTGCAGGTAAAACAACTGTTTTTAACTTGCTTACCTGTGTCTATAAGCCAACGCGCGGTTCTGTCATGATTGACGGCTATGATCTTGCTGGTAAGAGCGTTGTTGAGGCAAATCATATGGGCATTGCTCGAACCTTCCAGAATATTCGCCTGTTCAACAACATGACCGTTATGGAGAACATTCAGGTTGGTCAGGGAAGCCACATGACGTCTCACTTCTTGGAGGACGTCTTCCGCCTTCCGGCTCATTGGAAGCAGGAAAAAGAGAGCGCTGATAACGCTCGCGAGCTCCTGCGCATTTTTGGTATGGAGAATCTTGCAAATACCCTTGCAGGTAACCTGCCTTATGGCGCTCAGCGCAAGCTTGAGATTCTTCGCGCTCTGGCAACGCAGCCTAAGATTTTGCTGCTTGACGAGCCAGCTGCAGGTATGAATCCAGCAGAGACCGACGAGCTTATGGAGAATGTCCTTAAGATTCGTGATGA
>CAUUUQ010000048.1:0-5991 GCA_963548345.1 uncultured Atopobium sp.
TGAACGAAGCTCTGCTATCTCTGGTGGAGAAAAGCAAAAGATTGCAATTATCCGCATGATGCTTATGAATCCAAGTGTTATGTTGCTTGACGAGCCAACCTCTGCATTAGATCAAAAAAGTGTTGATGTTCTTCTTGATCTTCTGAAGAGGGTCAAACAAGACCACATAATACTTCTCATATCTCATGACCCTAAAGTGGTGGAGGCAGCCGACCATATCGTAGAGCTGTAATTTATTGCGCGCTACGTCCCGGCTTACACGCTGCGTCCCGGCTTACGCGCTACGTCCCAGCAGTACAACTGCCCAGGCAGCAATGCCTTCTTGAGTGCCCACAAAACCAAGACCTTCGGTGGTAGTTGCCTTTATGCCAACTTTATCTGGCGAAACACCCATGACCTCAGCCATGCGGTTTCTCATAGCATCGCGATAAGGGAGCAACTTAGGAGCCTGAGCCGCAACGGTACAATCACAGTCCAGAAGCTCAAAGCCCTTATCGCGAACAAGCTGCATAACATGGGACAGAAGCACCATAGAATCAGCGCCCTCATAAGCAGGGTCTGTATCAGGGAAAAGCTGGCCAATGTCGCCGACGCGCACAGCTCCTAGCAGGGCGTCCATGAGCGCATGAGCCAAAACGTCAGCATCGGAGTGGCCGAGAAGACCTTTTGTGTGCTCAATTTTGATGCCACCTAAGATAAGATCTCTGCCCTCTACCAGGCGATGAACATCGTATCCGTGGCCAATTTTAAGCTCCGGCATGCTCACTCTACAGCCCCACTTCCGGTTGCACCTTCTACCAGGCGACGGCTGAGCGTAGCCTCAACAATTGCAAGGTCAGATGGGTACGTGACCTTCACGTTTTCTCGTTGTGACTCAACGCACAGCACCGTAAGACCAAGTCGCTCAACTAACGACGAGTCATCAGTTCCCTGATAACCCTCTTGACGAGCTACCTCGTGAGCTTCAAGCAGTGTGCGCGTCTTGAACACCTGAGGGGTCTGAGCAGCCCAAAAAGTAGAGCGATCAGGTGTATCTACGATGGTTGCGCCATCTACGCGCTTCAATGTATCAGTTGCACGGTGAGCCAAAATTGCTCCCGCAATCTTAGGAGACTTGCGAACCGTGCCAATGACCTGCTCAATTGTCTCTACCTCAATGAGCGGACGAACCGCATCATGAACAGAAACAAAATCATATCCGGCAGGCACTACCTGGAGCGCGTTGTAGACCGATTCCTGTCTGGTAGCTCCAGAGGTAGCAAAATGAACAGGCTTGTGGAGTACAAGCTTGCCCACAACACCCTCTTGAACTGCAGAGCGTTTCTCGTCAGAGCAAGCAATCACAAGGTGCGCCACGCTTGGCGCGTGATCAAACGCAAGGATTGACCAGCTCATCAACGGAAGACCGCAAACAGAAATAAACTGTTTGCCGTCAGGATATCCAAAGCGCTCGCCAATGCCACCGGCCACAATGACGGCAACGGTATCGGCTTTTGCTCCATGTGTAGAAAGGCGAGAAGGACGTGGCTTTGACACGACCTTTGCACAAGTGCTGCTTGCAGCCATTATTCTGACTTACCCCACATTCTACGGAGACTGTTAGCAAGTGCACCGGGGTTCTCGACACCCAGAGATTTGAGGCTAGACGTATCGTTTTCTGCAACGTGAAGCAGCTGCTGCAGGTTATCGTAGGCGTCAACAATTCTGGCTGCGATCTCATCGTTGACCACGTGAACGCGGGAAAGCGTGCGCAGGCCCAGAGGCTCCATGGACGCATCTTCTCCGCGACCATCGGAGTAGCCCAGAATCTGGCCGACACTCTCTGCGGAGCGGAGCTCAGTGTTGGCTGTCTCATGGAAGCGGCGGCGAATGGCGCGCGCCTCTTCGGCGGAAGAATCTACAGCGTAATCGCGAATCATCAGGTTATAGGCCTCGTCGATACCGCCCAAATATTCCTCGCGCTGCATAGCGGTGGTTTTGCCCTCGCTACCTAGCTCCAAAAGACAAGAATCAAGCTGGTCAGCGGCACTCAAAAGAACCTCAAACAGGTAGAAAATGCCTGCTACATCACCCAGAGTGACGTAGTTATCAAGCTCAAGCGCGGTCAGACGCAGAAGTGCGCGATCAAGCTGCTGGCGCGTATTTTGCATGGCAACCGAAAGCTGGTTGACGGTAGACATGATGGCTGGTACCGACTTTAGCGGAATAACGTGACCATCAACGTAGACCGTAATCAACGAACGGCGAGAAGACACTGCGATCACAATTGCCTTGGTGAGCAAACTCATACGAGCAGCAGTACGATGACGAGTGCCTGTCTCTGCAGTTGGAAGCGTTGCATCAGGATTGAGGTGGAAGTTAGCACGCAGAATTCTGGTCAGGTCTTTATCCACCACCACGGCTCCGTCCATTTTACAGAGCTCAAACAATCGGTTTGCCGTGAAGGAAACATCAAGTTTGAAACCATCTCCGCCTGCAGCCAGGACGTTTTCTATATCTCCCACACAAATGAGAGCGCCCAGGCGACCGGCGATAATCATGTCCAGCGCCACGCGGAGTGCCGTACCAGGAGCAGTCATCTTTAGAGCTGTGGCAATGCGGTCCTCATTCTCTGTTGCACTTGGATCAAGTTGCGTTGGCTCCATGGCTCTCCCTCTCAATAACTTGCAGCTTACAGGCTGTGTTTTGCGTTTCTTGTACGTTCATGGCTTCAATTTGTTTCAACGTTTCAAGTATACGGTTTTGTTGCCGGCGCGTGTAGTGACGGTTTCGAGAAGACGGGTTTCTCGACGGGTTTCTCGGCGGGCTTCGCAACGGGTTTCTCGCCAAGAGAACCATCTACGCATGTTGGCTGCAATACAAAAAGACCCGAGGCAGAACCTCGGGTCAGAGTGTCTTACTCGGCGGAAGACATCAAATCGGACGACCCACCTGCACTACCCTGTGGCAGCGAGGATGGACCCATGCTGACATCCATCTGATCAAGCTGCGCCATTGTCTCTTTCTTGCGAGGCTCAGGGATAACGCCTGTGGTCTTGGTGAACACAAGCTTCTTGCCCTCAGCGTCAACATCAACAGCAACAATGTCTCCTGCAGCCCACTGACCAGAGAGAAGCTCCTCAGACAGAGGGTCTTCAATCATCGACTGGATGGTACGGCGCAGCGGACGAGCGCCGTAAACAGGGTCGGTTCCGTCTTTGGCAATTAGATCCTTTGCGGCCTCGGTAAGCTCAATGGACATACCATTGGCAATCAGGCGATCGCGCAGCTCAAGAACCATGAGGTCAACAATGCCACGAAGCTGCTCGGTAGAGAGCGACTTGAAGACAACAATCTCGTCCACGCGGTTCAAGAACTCTGGGCGGAATCCACGCTTGAGCTCGGACATAACACGGCTGGTAATCTCTTTGTCAGACAGACCCTTAGAACCCTCTGACGAGAAGCCCATGGTATTGGTACGGGCAATATCGCGAGCACCAATGTTAGATGTCATGATGACAACCGTATTGGAGAAGTCCACGTGACGGCCTTGACCGTCAGTCAAGCGGCCCTCGTCCAGAATCTGCAACAAGATGTTGAAGACGTCTGGATGTGCCTTCTCAATCTCATCAAAGAGCAGGACAGAGTACGGACGCCTGCGGACAGCCTTGGTGAGCTCGCCGCCCTCATCGTAGCCCACGTATCCTGGAGGCGCACCAACCAGCTTGGCTACGGTGTGGCGCTCCATGTACTCGGACATATCGTAGGATAGCAGGGCATCTTCGGAGCCAAACAGGAACTCTGCCAGGGCTTTTGCAAGCTCAGTCTTACCTACACCGGAAGGGCCCAGGAAAATGAAAGAACCACCAGGACGCTTAGGATCCTTGAGAGGACTGCGGCTTCTGCGGATTGCCTTTGCAACCTTAACAACAGCCTCGTCCTGACCAACAACGCGCTGGTGAAGAATGTCTTCTGTACGAAGCAGCCTTGAAGCCTCGGTCTCGGTGAGGTTGGAAACAGGAACACCGGTAATGCCAGAGACAACCTTTGCAATATCGTCTTCGTCAACGGTAACGATGTTCTTGTCTAGCTGCTCGCGCCACTCAGTCTCCAAGCGGTCCCTCTCTGCTACCAGGGATTTCTCCTGGTCACGCAGACGAGCTGCCTGCTCAAACTCCTGAGCGCTTGCTGCCTCGGATTTCTGAGTACGAACGCGGAGAAGATCTGCATCTACCTGGGCAATCTCTGGTGGAAGGCTCATCTTGTGGATGCGTGCACGAGCGCCAGCCTCATCAAGGACGTCAATAGCCTTGTCTGGCAAGAAACGGTCCTGGATGTAGCGGCTAGAAAGCGCAACAGCAGCCTCGATAGCAGCCTCGGTATAGTGGACGTGGTGGTGCTTCTCGTAGCGGTCCTGAAGACCGTGGATGATAGAAATGGTGTCGTCGTTGTTTGGCTCGCCGATGTTGACAGGCTGGAAACGCCTCTCAAATGCAGCGTCCTTCTCGACATGTTTACGGTACTCTTCTGCCGTAGTTGCGCCGATGACCTGGATTTCTCCACGAGACAGCGGTGGCTTTAAGATGGACGCAGCATCGATGGAGCCTTCTGCGGAGCCTGCACCAATGACGGTGTGAATCTCGTCAATGAAGAGGATGTCATTCTTGGATTTCTCCAGCTCAGCAACAACCTTCTTCATGCGGTCCTCAAACTCACCGCGATACTTTGATCCTGCTACCAGGCTTGCCAGGTCAAGCGTCCAGACCTGCTTTCCGCGCAGGATGTCAGGAACGTTGCCAGAAGCAATGAGCTGAGCCAAGCCCTCAACAATGGCAGTCTTACCAACGCCGGGATCGCCCAGGATAAGTGGGTTGTTCTTCTGGCGGCGGGCAAGAACCTGCATGACACGCTCAATCTCGCGGTCACGGCCAATGACAGGGTCAAGCTTTTTATCTGCGGCAAGCTTAGTAAGGTTGCGGCCAAACTGCTCCAGCATGGAAGCGTCGTCATTTGCGTTAGGACGCATCTGACCAGCGCCAACAGGCATGCCAAAGATGCCACCTTCAATGCGAGGTTCTGCCATACGAGGACCAGCTGGTGCATCTTCTGGAGTCTGAGCAACCAGCTCATCAACGGCGTTTCTTACGGCGTCGCCCGAGACACCCATAGTACGCAGGGCATCCATAGCGCGACCATTACCCTCGGACACAATGCCCAAGAGCAGGTGCTCTGTTGCAATATAGCTTTGACCGTGGGTCATAGTTTCTCTGTACGCGTCCTCAAGCACGCGCTTTGCGCGAGGAGTAAACGGAATGTGGCCGCCAGGAATAGGATCTCCTGCGCCCGTGGTGAGCTCTTTTACAGTTGCTAGGGCTTCATCATACGAGACCTCCAGCTTAGCCAGAGCCTGAGCAGCAATGCCCTCCCCCTCTTTGATGAGAGCAAGTAGCAGGTGCTCGGTACCGACATACATCTGGCCAAGACCGCGAGCCTCGTCCTGAGCCAAGCTCATGACTTTACGCGCTCTGTCAGTGAATTTATCAAACATGTGCTGAAACCTCTCAAAACTCTCTATTTATTTCTGATTTATACCCATCAGAAGGCTCTGCAAACATACGACTCGCGTTGGATTTTTCTCCTCCGTACGAACCACACAAACGCCTGGCGAGAAACCCGCGTCGTCGTAAACTCCGGGGCACACCGCCGCACACAAAAAGCCCGGTACCTGCAACGAGCGGATACCGGGCTGATGCGTTTGTGTGCTGCGTGGGGCAGCTAAAGTTCCAAGCTCTTAGCGCTTCTCGGGCTTGAGCTGTGGGAAGAGAAGGACGTCGCGGATAGAAGGCTGATCGCAGAAAAGCATAATCATGCGGTCGATGCCATAGCCAATGCCGCCCGCTGGTGGCATGCCGTACTCAAGTGCGCGGATGAAGTCGTAATCGTACTCCATGGCCTCTTCGTCACCCTGACGCTTAGCCTCCATCTGGGCAGCAAAGCGCTCCTCCTGGTCAA
>CAUUUQ010000049.1:0-5529 GCA_963548345.1 uncultured Atopobium sp.
CTTTCTTCTCATGCACCACAGCGAGAAGCCCTGGTGGCTGTCTATCGCGCCCTTACCGCACTGCAGTCAAAGCTTGGCGCACCAGCAGACGGATCAGTGCTCACTGATGAAGATATTGCGCAGATGGCGCTTGAAATTGACCCACGCTCTAAGGCTGACGAGCAAACCGTTCGTGTTGCACTTGACGTTTTTGCTGAGCTGGGGTTTATTAGCATTGAGGGATTTGATCAAACGCGAACAATTTCTGTCAACAGTCAAGCTTCGCACATGGACTTGCTGGAATCAGCACGCTACGCTGAGGGGCTTAAAGCGCACACTGAGTTTGAATCATTTGCTCAGTGGGTACTTTCTGCTTCACCAGATGAGCTGGCAGATGCTATAACAAAACCCATCGTTCCAGAAATTGGTTCAACGTTTGATGGGGGAAGGGAGTCCTCTGATGAGTGACGAGAGGACCAAAAAAGAAGCTAAGGCGCCAGGCGCAGACAATTACCGCCTGCTTGAGGGAGCTGTGCGCACGTATCTGCCTGAAGAGGCTCAGGCAAAGATTGCTGCTGCATATGCCTTTGCTGCTGACTACCACAAAGACCAGCGCCGTCGTTCCGGCGAGCCCTATATCAACCATCCAGTTGAAGTAGCCCTTATTCTTGCGCACGATCTTCATATGGACGAAGACACTATCTGTGCTGCCCTTATGCACGATACCGTAGAAGATACGTCTGCCTCACTCGACGAAATCTCTTCTCGCTTTGGCGAGTCAGTGGCAGAGCTTGTTGACGGCGTCACAAAACTCACATCTATTGAGGTCAGCTCAATGGACGAGAAACAGGCACTTAACCTGCGCAAAATGTTCCTTGCCATGTCAAAGGACATCCGCGTTGTTATCATCAAGCTTGCTGACCGCCTTCATAACATGCGTACGTTGGCAGCACTTCCACCAGATCGTCGCTTGTTCAAGGCGCGAGAAACCATGGATGTGTATGCACCACTTGCTGACCGCTTAGGTATCTCTTCGGTTAAGTGGGAGCTTGAAGACTTGTCTTTCTTCTGGCTAGAGCCAGAGGAGTACCAGCGTGTTGCTCGCATGGTTTCTGATTCTCGTGCACAAAGAGAGAATGACCTTAACAACGCTAAGAAGACTCTGACTGATGAGCTTAATGCTGCCGGTCTTACTGACTTCCAGATTACGGGTCGCCCTAAGCACCTGTGGTCCATTTATCAAAAGATGGTCCGGAAGGGCAGGGAGTTTTCCAACATCTACGATCTTATCGCCCTACGCGTTATCACCAAGAACGTAGGCGATTGCTACTCTGCACTTGGCGCCATCCACGCATTGTGGCATCCAATGCCTGGTCGTTTTAAGGACTACATTGCAACGCCAAAGGCTAACCTTTATCAGTCCTTGCATACAACGGTTATTGGTCCTGATGGTCGTCCTATTGAGATTCAGATTAGAACTGCCGAGATGCACGAGGCATCTGAGTACGGTATTGCAGCTCACTGGCTGTATAAAGAACAGGGCAATTCAAAGGGCAAGATGTCCTCTGAAGATAAGCTTATCGACTCAACTATCAACTGGATTCGACGCAGTCTTGACTGGGCCGTTGAAGACGATATTGATGATCCTCATGAGTTCTTGGACAACCTACGCGTAGACCTCTTTGAGCATGAGATTTTTGTCTTCACGCCAAAGGGCGAGGTCATGAGTTTACGTGTCAATTCAACACCTCTGGACTTTGCTTACGCTGTTCACACTGAGGTGGGCAATCACTGTGTTGGCGCGCGCGTTAACGGCTCTGTTGTTCCGCTGACGCATACACTTCAGATGGGCGACCGCATTGAGATTTTGACTAACAAGAACGCTCGTCCTTCTCGCGACTGGATGACGCTGGTAAAGACGCCGTCTGCGCGCGCAAAGATCCGCAAGTATTTCTCGCAAGAGAACAAGTCTGACGATGCTGAGCGTGGCCGTTCTGAGCTTGCAAAAGAGCTGCGTAAGCGCGGTTATGGCATCAGTGCTACGCGTACCGTTAAGGCGCTTGATCAGCTTACCGAGCAGTTTGATTATCGCAGCGTAGATGACCTGTTTGCAGGAATTGGTGCAGGTAATCAGTCTACTAAGCAGGTTGTTAATCGCGTGAGCGAAATCTTGGAGGAGAAAAACCCCGAGGTTGTTACCGAGCAAGAGCGCAATGCCGCGCGACTTCAGGAGAAGAACAAGGCAATTGCAAACGATCAGCCATTGGTTCGTTCGTATGTTATTTCTCGTACCGCTAAGGGAAGTCGTCCCAAGAAATCTAATTGCGGCGTTGTGGTAAATGGCGATCCAGATTTGCTGGTTCATCTTGCACATTGCTGCAATCCTGTTGCAGGTGACGATATTGTGGGCTTCATTACACGCGGTCGTGGCGTTTCTGTTCACCGCGCCAATTGCCCTAACGTTAAAGACCTGCTCAACGATCCAAAGCGTATCATCCCTGTTTCTTGGGATGCCAGCGGCGCTACTGAGTTTAGGGTAGAGATTGTCGTTGAGGCAACAGACCGCATGGGCCTTCTTAAGGACGTCACGGTTGCGCTGTCTGACGCTGGTGCAAACATTCTTTCTGCTGCTACACAAGTGGGCGAGCAGGGCGTAGTACGTATGCGTTTCTTGGTTTCTATCTCTGATACCAGCTTGCTTGATACCTTATTTGCATTTGTAACTCGCGTGCCTTCTGTCTACGACGCTCGTCGTATTATGCCAGGTGAAGGCGCTAACCAGATGAGAAGGAGACTTTATGGCTAACCAAAATGAGGGCTGCTCTTGCGGCGGCCATCACCACGACGAAGAGCACGGACACGGCGGCTGCTGCGGTCATCATGGCGAGCACGGCCACGGAGAGCATGGTCACGGTGGTTGCTGCGGCCATCACGGTCATGGTGGTTGCCATCACGCAAAAGACCAAATTGGCGTCTTCAAAGTAGGTCCTCTTGAGACCAACTGCTACATTTACGTTTCTGGTAATGAGTGCATGATTATTGACCCCGGTGCATCGGGTGCAGAGATTGCTGCACAGCTCTTGAACCTTGAGCTTAAATACATTGTTGCTACTCACGGCCATGCTGATCACGTTGGTGGCGTTAAGGCTTTGAAGCTTGCGGTACCTGGTGCTCAGTACCTAATCAACGAGACAGATAATGAGCTTGCACAGAAGGCCCATAACTCAAACGAGATTTATGATGACGCTCCAGAACCAGACGATTTTCTCCATGAGGGAGATGTTCTCTCTGTTGGAACCGCTCAGTTCAAGATTATGGAAACTCCTGGTCACACTCCTGGCGGCATCGTTTTGGTGGGAGAAGGAACTGCTACTGGCGCCGTTTTTGTAGGCGATACACTCTTCCAGGGTTCTGCCGGAAGAACTGACCTGCCAGGTGGCAACTTTGAAACCCTTAAGGCTTCTTTGAATCGCATCAAGACTGAGCTTGATCCAACATCTGTCATCTTGTCCGGACACGGAAATCAAACATCTTTAGAGGCAGAGTTAGCAACTAATCCATTCTTGCAGGATTAAATCAGCTACAACTTTGATGATTTAGCAAGACAGATTTGCATAGGTGCGGTATAGTACCTATGCAAACTTTTTAGCCCGAGTGGCGGAATGGCAGACGCGGAGGTCTCAAAAACCTTTGAGGAAACTCGTGTGGGTTCAAGTCCCACCTCGGGCACCAGCTAAAAGTTTAAGCTAGATGTGAATTTCTCGTCATATCTAACTTGGTACTTGTAATGTTTTCTCGTTAGAGGTAACCTTACAAGGTACTTTTGAAGCGGGATTGAACGTGAGTCCCCACCTACACAGCGCAAAAGCAGCTGTCTGGTCAGACAATTTAACCTTCGCACGCCACCTGTGCGTATTGTCTCCCAGTTGCTTGTGCACTGGGTTTTTTATTGGCGGACAAGCAATTGTCCAAGAGGGAAGGTGTACAAGATAGCCAAGAACGATGGTCCTCGCATCAATGAGGAAATCACTGCTCGCACGTGCCGTCTGATTGACGCTGATGGTAGTCAGCTTGGTCTTTTTGGCGTCAATGATGCAATGAAGAGAGCTCGTGAGCACGGTCTTGATCTCGTAGAGATTGCTCCAAATGCCGAGCCTCCTGTATGCAAGATTCTTGATTACAGTAAGTTCAAGTATGAGCAGGCTCGCAAGGCCAAGGCAGCTCGCAAGAACCAGGTCAAGATCGAAGTCAAAGAGATGAAGTTCCGCCCAAAGATTGATGTGGGCGATTACGAGACCAAGAAGGGTCACGTACTGCGCTTCCTCAAGAAGGGAGCACGCGTCAAGATTACCATCATGTTCCGTGGACGCGAGATGGCTCATCCAGAGCAGGGCCGTATTGTACTTGATCGCCTTGCTGAAGATTTGAAGCCTTATGCCACAATTGAGCAGAAACCGCTCATTGAAGGCCGTAACATGCACATGCTCGTTGCTCCAATCAAGGGAGCGTTTGACGAGAAGCCCGAGGGTGCTGAGGATGGCACCACACAGGAGGAGAAGTAGTATGCCTAAGATGAAGACGCACAAGGGTTCGGCTAAGCGTTTCCGCCGCACCGGTACTGGCAAGATTATGCGTGCTAAGGCTTTTAAGAGCCACATTCTTACCAAGAAGTCCCAGAAGCGTATCCGTGGCTTCCGTAAAGAAGCTGTTCTTTCCGCTGGCGATGCAGCAGTAGTTTCTCAGCGTATGGGCGCTAAGAACTAAGCGCGCCACCCACCAGATCAAATAACAAGGAGTGATTAGATATGGCAAGAGTTAAGCGCGCAGTTGCTGGCCGCAAGAAGCGTCAGACGCTCGTCGAGCGCACAAAGGGTTATTACGGAACTTCCTCTCGTACCTTCCGTGGTATGAAGGAGCAGGCACAGCATTCTGGTCAGTATGCTTACCGTGACCGTCGTAACAAGAAGCGTGATTTCCGCGCACTGTGGATTCAGCGTATCAACGCTGCAGCACGCATCAACGACCTTTCTTACAGCAAGTTCATGCACGGCCTCAAGCTCGCTGGTGTTGAGCTTGACCGCAAGGTTCTCGCAGAGATTGCTTACTCTGACGAGCAGGGCTTCGCAGATCTTGCAGAGATCGCTAAGAAGGCTCTCGCTGAGTAACCTCAGTTTGAGGCTTCAGCCAAGCGATTTCTTCGCAGCTAGATAGCTACACCCCGTACATCCCGGATGTGCGGGGTTTTCTTTTGGCAAGAGTCCGGGAGGCACGATCGGTCGAGGTCACGACGCGCACAGTTGAGGTTACGACGCGCCTGATTTTCTCGCCATGTCTGAGCAATTTGCCGGAAAAGTACACCATATCTGAGCTAATTGCCGGTTTTTCTCGCCATGTCTGAGTAAATTTATTCAGACATGATGCAGCTTTCAGGCTCAAAAATTCAGGGACACGTAGTCTATCTTTTACGTGCCTGATTTCTTCAAAGAATCTGTAACTTTTGCCCTTGAATTCTCAAAGCAAGTGCAACGTTTGGTGATGGTAGACTTCCCA
>CAUUUQ010000050.1:0-5378 GCA_963548345.1 uncultured Atopobium sp.
AGACATTTCCCAAACAAGGAACTTATGCGGAAAGCCTCTAATATCATCACCATATAGAACTGAAACCCAGTTACCTCGAGACTTGAAATAAATATGCTCAACACAAGCGTTGCTGCGGTCAGTCCACGTCTTTCCATAAAGCTCTAGAGCGTCACACAGTTCTTGACAGTACTTACTTCTCTCCATATATGCCCAACACCTCCAAAATCTCTTCAGGCGTTTTAGACGCTCCCGGACCGAACGCATAGTCATCTATCGAATGAATAATAGAAACTTCAAGCTTTAGTGGAAATCCTGACGAGATGCCACATTCAATGCCACCTGGCGTTATGTAGTATGAGCACATACAACAAAGTACTGACCCATCATCTAATGGAATCCAAGTTCGCTCAGTAGTAAATCCAGAATGGTCTTCCCAAGGAATATTTTGAGTATCAAGTAATCTGCGTAGATCCTTTGTGACTTTAGAAATAGCCATGCTAATGTCCACCTTTTTCTAATTGTCTGATAATTACTTCTTATCTAGCACTTACTAAGGGATAAAAAGAATTTCCAAGTTGAATGAACGTTTTTGATAAATTTCAACTTGATTGAAAATTGCTAATTGCAACAAATTGCAACAAGCGTTTAAGGCATGGAACGATTAGAACTCTCTTTGTTCAATGGTTCTAAGCGTGTCTCCAAACGCCTCTGCCGCTCCTCTATCACGTCCAGGAAGCAAATGAGAATAGATTCTCAATGTCGTTGCTGGGTCAGCATGGCCAAGACGCTCTGACAGAGTTTTCAAGTCAACGCCACTTGCCAAACACCAAGACGCGTGAGTATGTCTAAGTGAGTGGAACGTAATGCCTTGAGGTAGCTGGAGAGTGCGTCTCATACGCGTAAAGGACCTCGAGACGCTCGTAGGGCGCATGTATGAGCCATCAAGACTAATTAACGGTGTAGAAGACTCTACAAAGGCAATATGGGCCTTCTGGAGCTTTATATAATCGCTAATGAAGCTAATGTCTGAATCGGTGATGGCAATGTTTCTTGATCTCTTGCCTTTAGTGGACTCTCGTCTATATGGCTTTCTGTAAGACTCTTCAATAACAGTACCGGATACATGAATATGCTTATATAGCATATTTACATCACTGTATCTAATAGCGCAGACCTCACCGCAACGCATACCAGTTACTAAAGACAGCCAAGCAGCAAAAGCACAAACAACACGGGAATTAAACTCATTTTCTTGAATGGCTGTAGTAATCCTGGAGTTTATAAGAGTGCTAATCCCAGCAAAGCCCCATTCTTCAATAGAAACAGCTTCATGAACTTCCCTGGATGGCTTAGCAACGTTAATAAGCGGGTTATAGTCGCATATTCCAGCAGAAACAAAGTAATTGTAAGCACCTCTCAAGAACTGATGTAGGTTAATTACACTGTTTCGCGACAAACCCTTCTTCAACAGATCCTGCTCAAAAGAGGTAAGTAAAGAGGACGTAACACTCCTTACATTCTCTTTACCAAGTCGTCCATTGATGTGGTTTCTAATGAAGCCTTCATGTTGCCTTGTAGTGTTAGGGCTCGCGCCGTTCCTACGCTTAATCGACACGTACTCTAGAAGCAAATCGGTGAGCTGTGTGCTTTTGACTTTACCGTCAGACGTAATATGTGAAGCCCACATAGTGGCTAATTCTTCAGCTTCCTTCTGCGTCTTTGCTGTAGGAAAGCTCGCATAAGGCTGAATAATTTTGCCGTTAAGATTTCTTCCCAAGTAAAGTCGACAACACCAGATTCCATTTGAATTTAGGCGAACTTTTATCGAGCGATTCATTAGTACCGACTCTCTCGGTAGTATGCGCCCTTAAATCGCTTCCACTTGACGAGGTCGTCAATTAAGTCAGCCTTCCTAGATCTATTACGTCTAACTGTGCAGAACTCTTCCTTTGCAATGGCTCGAAGCTCCTTAACCGTCATCTTCTCAAGACGCTCTCTATCTGCTTGTTCTCTCTCTTCTTCAACAGTCATTACTGCTCCTTTCTGACAAACCTGCTTGTGATGATGAATGCAAGCGCAATCGCTCCAACGCCAGCTGCAATCGCAATGACTGCGTCGTCTCCCGTTGCTGGTAGAGCTGCCTTCTTAGCTTTCTTTACCTTCTTTGTTGGCTTAGCTGGCTCTGGCTGTGGTTGTGGCTCTGGCTCAGTCTCCTCTGGAGTTGGCTGTGGAGTCGGTGTTGGCTCTGGTGTGGGTGGAGTCTCCGGCTCGGTTGGCTGCGGACGGTTATCACCGTTGCCGTTACCGCCGCTGTCCTGGCTAACGTACTGATAGCGTGAGCCCTGCGTTGTTTCGCGGCTCTTTAGCTGGATAGAGTTCGAGGTTGTCTCTGTGCCTTCTGTCTCGTAGTACATAAAGTACTGGTTGCCTTGGAAGTCAACGCTCGACAAGTCCCACGTGAAACCGCTGCCGCTAATAGTTGGCTCGGGAACGCTCAAACGCACCCAGCTTGACGGGTCAGCGTTGCCGTATGCGTCCATGTGAACGCGATAGAGACGGAATGAACCAGGAATAATGCGCGTACCCTCTTGTGCGGTGTCCTCTAGTACAACGTTAGTGAGGTTATCCGCTGCATGGTTGAGTCTGACTGACCATTCGACCGTGCCGTGGTCGGTCTTGCTGCCCCATTTTGCGATGAGCTCGTGCTGGATAGTGCCGTAGTGGCGTGTCTCGAAGCTGGTTTCAACCACCTGCCCTGTTGCTTCATCAATAAGCCTTAGCGTGGTTGTTCCTGCCGCTGCGTCACCCTTAACGTGAGCCGCAAGCCATAGCGTGCCCTGCACGTGGTCTTTACCTTCGACCCAAGACGTGTAAGTGATCGTGACGCGTCCGGGCGTCACTTGCGCCGTTGCCATAACGGCACCGTCTGGCGCATATATGTCGAAGCTGGCCGCGTTAGTTGCAGGAAAGTCGAGAATGTCGGGAATACTAAGCGAGAATGTATCGCCCTCGTGAACCTCGCTCTGTGCTTGCCAAGATGCCGTCAAGTAGATGTCTTGGTTAGTGAACGCAGCGGTTAAGTCCTGCTTGTTTTTGTCGGTAACTTTGAAGCTGGTAATTGTGGTCGGTACCGTCTGAGCCTGTGCAAGTACTGGAACACATACCAGCACCGCAAAGACAGCAACAGCCAGCCATTGAAGAAGTTTCTTCATGGTTTTGCCTTTCTATTTGGTTGTTAGAAAATGGGGAATTAGTTAATTGAATTGATAATTTCTCCTAAGAACATGCCTTGCGGTGCGTTTGACCAGTTAATGTAACCCGCAAGAGCACAAATGCCAGGAAGCATAACAAATAGCAGGATAATTACGAGCAAAAAGCCAAGAAATGCTTTGGTGGCTGTATCCATAGAGCGGTTTAGGAATACCGCAAAGAAAAAGATGGCAATGGCTAAGAAAGCCACAACAAAAAACATAACCGAAAATATAAGACTTTCTGTCGTTTTCGCCTGCGCATACTGTGCTACTGCGTCGGAAAATACGGAATATCCAACTCCTAATCGGCTTGTTATTTCCGTGATAACGCGACTGGCAATATCAGTATCCATGGAATACCTTTCTATTCGATTTTAAAAAATGAGGAATTTAATCGCTAAAAGCAAAAGCAATACCAGCGAGAATGCAGAAAACTAGAACAACAATATCTGCGGCACCCATATGAGCCTCCTTTCTATTAGTAAGACGACTTACAAGAGTCTTTCAAGAGTCTTTTTGAGTGCGTCATAAAGGACATAAATAACCTTGTTTTCACCGAAATCAACAACATGCATTCCACATGCAAGCGCAACATCACGCTCAAGTTTTGCACCACGAGAAACATTCCAGCCGGGCAACATAACCACTGTGTCGTAATTAGTAATTTCTGAAAGACATCGATGCATTGCCTGTTCCCAGCTAGAACTTGCAGGAATCTGTGCAGCGGGGTTATAGATCTGCTCAGCATCGCCAAGCGCAGCAAGCTCTTCAGCAAACATGAACAAACCTTTGTAATTCTTCACGTTAGTAATTGGCCCAGAAAGGTACACTCGTTTTCCCTTAATATCAGAGCCGAGACATTCACCATTACTCAAATATGCCAATAAGGCATAACGCTTGATGAGGTCAAAAGCTTTCTCAACAGGATCCATTACTGCTCCTCGCTTAACTTAACGCACGCTTCCTCCTTGAATTCTTTGACAGAACAGAATTCAGGTTCGAAATAATACGTTGGCACCAAGCGCAACTTGAGCAAAACGCCACAATGAGGACAAACGCCATAGTCGTAGTCACCATCTTGCATATCGACTACTTCAATGTCAGATGTCTTGAATGCGCCGCCGCAGTCTGGGCAGAACTCATAATCTCCCGAATTTGTATCCGAGTTGTATATATAGTGCTCTAGTCCTTTAACCTCTCGATAATCACGCTTGGCCATTACGACGCACCACCCTTGCACCACAGTTGGGGCAATACAAGTCATCGTCGTATAGGTCAGCTCCACACCCGGAACAGACGATGTTGTTGCCAGCTTCAATCGGCTTGCATGTAGGATCTATGAGGTCGGCTAGACGGCTGAAGAAGGGTGCATACGGAATGTTATTGTCTGTGCCGATTATCTCGTCAACCGTATTAAACGCAGCGTTTTCATCAAGCCAATCTTTAGCACCATTTGGATACTCTTTATCAAATGTCCTTGCAGTTTCTCGTAGCTTCTCCGCTACCTCTTGGCGGTTAGTCATCGCTATCACCCAGCATTTCTATTTGGTCGGTGATTTCCCACAGCTTCGCTGTCGTTTCTTTGTTCATAATGGTGTTTTGGCTTAGAGTGCGTCTAATCTCGCCAACCAGTGACGCGACAGTTACTGTCTTCTTGTGGGTAAGTTCGTTTGACTTATAGAAATTGAGAGCGGACAGTTCCGTGTGTACCACGCGGACTGTTACGCCATTGTCATTAAATATAAAGCCATTTACTGTAAACTCTCTGTCACCGACATATACTGTGTCTCCAGCATGGATAACTTCACCGTCTTTATCGACTGGCAACTCAAGCATATTTGATGTGTCGCAGAGGTCGACAATACGGGCTAGAAGTTTCTTCATATCTTCCTCGTATGTTGTATTACAAGCTGAGGGGTAACCCAAAAGAACCTCGTACAAAGAGCCGCACACCTCGACACATTCGTTTGCTCTCTCAGCGATTGCCTTACGCTCTTCTTTAGTTAGCATTGTTGTTCCCTTTCGACCAGTCGCTTGTAGTGAGAAATCGCTGTGTCAAAGTCTTCAATGCAGCTGATAATATGCCTTGTGGCCACATATGAATCAGCTTCGACATATGCAGCAATGCGCTCATGTTTGGCTTTC
>CAUUUQ010000051.1:0-5176 GCA_963548345.1 uncultured Atopobium sp.
ATATCTCCCAGAGGCCACAGAGAATGCGCACTAGAAATCTCTGTTCCCTTGAGCGCAAGAATGGTTTTATCGGCAGTCTCAAGCGTTAAATAATTGTGCTGGTCAGCGTATGCATAGCCGTATGCACTCACCAATTTTGTATCGGTCAATGTCGAGAAAACCGTGCTATTCACAGCAACTTTATTAACCCGAAGTCTTGCGGTAAGCAACTCTGCAGCACTTGTTTCTCGAGAATCTTTGTTTGGAAGCAGCAGTACGTGGACGCGCATAGGACCTAAAGCGTCTGAGGCAAGCGCAACGGTGACAAGAGAATTGAGCGAACCATCAACCGCAATAAAAGCACCGTTAAACCCAGACTTTACCGTGTAGTCTCGCACTCCTGTAGCCAATACGCCCCAGGTAGTAAGCGCGCTGTTATAGACACCCGCGGTATCTTCTCTATCAAAGTTTTCGATAGTATCTTGGTCAACCTCGCAGACAACCATATCTTCTGAGAATGAGGCTGCTTGTTTGACTAAATCTCCTGAAGGAGACAAGAAGAAGCTTGAACCACAAAACACCTGATTGCCATAGGCGCCAACAGCGTTTGCCGCAATAAGCCAGCTATCAAACTCTTCAACATCCCCCAGATAGCGGCTTTCTGCCGCCGCCATGCCCATGGCGGACGACGAATCATCAACAGCAAAGCCAAAATACGGCAGGTAAATGACAGCATCTAACGAGTCGTCGACATCTTGCCACGCGTCAAGATCGTCGTAGGTAAAAGCAACGCCAAACGTAAGGCCGCCTGCTTCAAATTTTGCGAGCTCAAAGGTATTCTCGCCAGATGTTTGTGCAGAGCTAGCAGAACGAGCAAGAGCGCTCATGTGCGCTATCTGGGCAGTCAATTTCAGCGGAGTTACGGCTCCGTTTCTAACGAGAAGGGCCTCACTCGCTGCACTTCCATCAAACTCTGTTACTACAGGAATAAGGGCCGCAATTGGAAGCTTTTCTGAAAGCGAATTGATAATCTCCGAGAGGTCTGCAAAAAGCCCTTCTATGTCAGCCTCTGGCACGCTTAGCAGCCCCGTAAGAGTTGGCGCAGGATAAATGACTAGTTCAGCACCTTGCTGTTGAGCTCTCTGAGCATATTCCAGCATGGTCTGAGCGGTAAACTCGAAGTCTCCGGCCTGAGTATTCATTTGTGCAACTGCTATGCGCATACCATTCCTATCATAAAGTGCTTAATTTGTTTTTACCCAAAAACAAACAGGTGTAGTAAGAAAAAACGGAGCCGCAGGTAGCAGCTCCGTTTGACCTTATTAAGCTAGTGCTTATTGTTGAGTCAATAGACTTAGAGGGAAACCTTCCAAAGACCGTGAAGGTTGCAGTACTCATAAGCCTCTGCCTCAACACCCTCCTCAAGAGTGAAGGTAGCAACTGGCTCCTGGCCAGGCTTAAGCTGTGCAAACTGAGCGCCGTTCTCAGAAACAAGAGCGATGAACTCAATGTAGTGCTCTTCGAGCATTGGATGAGCAACCTCACCAACACGGACGGTAACGGTGTTGCCCTCGCGAGTAACAAATGGAACGTGCTTCTCAGCTGCACCGTCAGTAACGCCAGCCTGGAGAAGCTCAAGATCTGCTGCCTCTACGTTGCCTGCGACACCGTAAACAACAGCGCCTGTCTCCTTGTTACGATAAAACTTTGCGTCAATCATTTTTTCTCCTCTCACGACATCCGAAGATGTCAGAATTTTCTTAGTAAGTGCTACTTAAATAGTAACAGTTATTACTTAATAGTAACCTGCAAATTTAGAATCGACAAAATCTAAACAATCTGTGCGTATCCGCTTTGACCAATAAAATCTTTAAGCTCGGTCAAAAGAACCATGCTACGTCCATCAATCCTGGTAGGAATTTCCATGCGCATAACATCGCCCATGTCTGTTTCTACCCTAATCTCAATACAGTCCATGCCGGGATAGCGCGAGAAGATCTGTCCAAGTGTCTCGATAGCCTGTCTTTGAAGTTGAGAAGCTGGCATATGAATAACGAGTGTCTTTGGTGTGTTGTTAGCACTGTTAAGCTCAATAGGATTAACTTCTTGAGCAATAACCTGGTCTCCTCTATCAGAGCGCTCAAGCTTTCCAAGAACAGAAATGAAGATGTCGCTCTGGCTCTCGCCAGTCTCTGGGTCAACATCTCCAGCAAGAAGTCTTGCAGCCTTCTTGTAGAGCTTAGGGAACATGACAATAGTGACGCTACCCTCCATGTCTTCAAGCGTAACAATTGCCATTGGGTCGCCGTTTTTAGTAGTGCGCTTCATAACATTAGTAACCATGCCCGCAAAGCGAATAGGTTTACCTTCTGGAACTTTGAACTGCTGAGACATAGCACCGTTAGGAAGCTGAACCTCTACATTTTCTTCAATTTCTGCAAGGGCATAATCTCTGCTCTTAGCAAGGGCGTACTCGTATGGACGAAGTGGATGATCAGAGACATAAATGCCTAAGACCTCGTACTCTTTAGTAAGCTTGAATCGCCTATCCCACTCAACACTATCTGGCTCTGGGACACTATCACTAAAGCCAGAACCCTCTACTTCTGCAAACATATCAAACATAGAGAACTGACCAACAGCCTTATCTTTTTGACGCTTAGTAGCAGCATCAATGATGTTTTGTGGGTTGTTCTTATCCACAAAACTCATCATCTGCATACGGGTATAGCCTGTTGAGTCAAAAGCTCCTGCCTTGATAAGAGCTTCAACAACGTTGCGCTTTGCCTGGCTTGCATCAACACGATCGACAAAATCGTGAATGTTGGCAAAAGGGCCGCCCTTTTGACGCTCAAGCATAATGGCTTCACCAACACCGGCTCCTACGCCGCGGATTCCTGCAAAGCCAAAACGAATACCCTCTTTAGTAGCCGTAAAGTCTTTACCGGACTCGTTAATATCTGGTGGAAGAATCTTGATGCCCTCATGACGGCATGCGCTTACGTAGTGAACAATCTTATCTGTCTTGCCCATGTACGAGGTAAGAACTGCTGCCATAAACTCATGTGGATAATGCGCTTTAATCCATGCGGTCTGCATAACAAGAATTGCATAACCAGCAGAGTGAGACTTGTTGAATGCATAAGATGCGAACTCAAGAACATCGTCCCAAATGCTTTCTGCAACCGAACGATCAAATCCATTACGAACTGCGCCGTTTTTCCAGTGAGCCTCCATGGTCTCATCAGTACCGTCATCCCAGTGCTGGACAACTTCCTGCATGAGTTTGATCTTCTTTTTTGCTACTGCTTTTCTGACCTTGTCAGACTCGCCTGCGGTAAAACCAGACATCTTCATAGAAATCTGCATAACCTGCTCTTGGTAGACCATGGTTCCGTAGGTTTCTTCCAAGATATCGTGAAGACGTGGATCGTAATCTTTGACTTCTTCTCTACCGTTCATACGGTTGATATAGCTGGTAACCATACCTGCGTTAAGAGGACCAGGACGATACAAGGCGATAAGTGCGACGATGTGCTTATATTCTGTTGGCCTCATGCCCTTAATGGTTGCAGTCATACCTGCAGACTCAACCTGGAAAACACCGGCAGTTCGACCTTCTCGAAGAAGTCTATATATCTCTGGGTCTGTAAACGGAATGTTATCTACATCAATATCAATTCCGTAGTTATCCTTCACGTTTTTAATTGCACGAGAAATAACTGTTAGGGTTCTCAGTCCCAGGAAGTCCATCTTAAGAAGACCCATGTCTGCGACAGAGTGTCCCTCGTACTGCGTAATCTCTACGCCACCTTTGGTATCAACCTTGGTGGGAACGTGGTCATTAACAGGCGTTGGAGCAATCAAAACCGCGCAAGCATGTACACCCTCACCACGATGCAAGCCTTCAATAGATAGAGCAGCATCAATAATTCTTCTTGCATCAGGGTCATTCTCGTATGCATCTTCAAAGTCAGCAGAATACTGATCGGCACCCTTTTGACCTTCTTGAGCTTTATGAAGAACAAATTTCAGATGCGCGTTAGGATCACCAGAGATCATCTTAGAAAGACGCTGTCCCATATAAACGGGATAACCTAGAACACGACACGCGTCATTTATTGCCTGTTTAGCCTTGATGGTTGAGTATGTAATAACGTGAGAAACACGCTCAGATCCATAAATCTGACGAACATGCTCAACAACCTCAAGACGACGCTCATCGTCGAAGTCCATATCAATATCTGGCATCTCTGAACGTTGAGGAGACAAGAATCTCTCAAACATGAGGCCATTCTCAAGAGGGTCAAACGAGGTAATATCCATGGCATATGCAACAATAGCGCCCGCTGCAGATCCACGACCAGGACCTACACCAATGCCATTCTCTTTTGCCCAACGAACATACTCCTGAACAATTAAGAAGTAATCAGCAAAACCCTTTTTGCAGATAATGTCGTACTCATACTCAAAACGATCTTTAACGTTAATCTCGTTGATAACAACGTTTTGCCAATCATCTCCATAACGTTTTGCAAGACCAAGCTCGCACTCTTTTCTAAAGCGCTCCTCTGAGGTCTCCCCTTCTGCCAAATCTGGAAATTTTGGCAGGTACATATGGGTCCAGTCCAGCTCATAGTTGCATTTATTTGCAACCTCAACGGTATTCTCGATAGCTTCAGGGCACCACGAGAAAAGCTGACGCATTTCTTGCTCATTCTTGAGATAGAACTCACTACCTGTCATTCGTTTGCGGTTCTCATCATCTACACGGGCGCCCGAGCCAATGCATGAAGCAATGTCTTGAACGCTTGCGTCTTCTTTAGTGAGATAGTGGTTATCGTTGGTAGCAACTACCTTAATGCCAAGGTCATGACCCATCTTTACAATGCGTTCAGCAAGAGTTCTATCGGTATAGCCACCCCAGCTTGGATCAGACAAACCGTGATCTTGAATCTCTAGGTAGAAATCATCCCCAAAGATATCTTGATAGATTTTTGCCCAACGCTCTGCTTCTTCTGGGCGACCTTGAAACAACATACGAGGAATGATGCCAGAAACACAAGCTGAAGTGCAGATAATTCCCTCGTGATAACGCTTGAGCATCTCAAGCGTAGTGCGCGGCTTGTAATAGAACATATATTTTGAGCCCGCCTCTGACATCATCTTCATCAGATTGACATAGCCGGTCTCATTT
>CAUUUQ010000052.1:0-5068 GCA_963548345.1 uncultured Atopobium sp.
ACCGTACTGTTTTGAGACTGAGCCATACAATCCTTTCAAAAAATGGGTCGCACCCATTATAGAGCGCGACCCATATTCGTGCGACTTTAAGTACTAGAGCGTACGCTTACTCATTACATAAAGCCAAGGAGTCGACCAATAATACCAACGGCAAAGAGAGCCAGGATGATAGCAATTGGAGAGACCTTCTTCTTAAGCAGTGAGCAGCAAAGCAGTGTCAGACCAACAGCTGCCAGTCCAGGAACAAGGGAATCAAGGTTGGACTGAAGTGTGGTTACCTTCACTGGATCAAGACCGTTTGGTCCAAGTGCAGCGTAAAGCTTTAATGCCTGGTGCATTCCCTCTACTCCTGAAGGAATGCTTGTCCAATCAATGTAGGCACCTGCCTGCTGAGGAATGGTAGAAACAACTGGGGTAAATGAAATTGAAACCCAGCGCTGTACCAGGGCGCCAATGATAAACATACCAAGAATAGAAGCACCCTCGGTAATCTTGCCCAGCATGCCGCCAGAAAGATCGGAAGAGATTGAGGCACCTGCCTTGTAGCCAAACTCCTGGGTGTACCACAGGAAGGAAAGGCGGATGACGTTCCACAGAACAAAGAAGAGAATAGGGCCAAGTGCAGAACCACCAGCGGCAATAGATGCGCCGAGTGCTCCAAGAATTGGACGGACAGTAAACCAGAAGACTGGGTCACCAACACCGGCCAGAGGGCCCATCATGCCTACCTTAACGCCCTGAATTGCAACATCGTCAATAGGCTCACCGTTAGCACGTCCCTCTTCCAGTGCAAGGGTAACGCCCATGACTGGTGCAGAAACATAAGGGTGAGTGTTGTAGAACTCAAGGTGGCGCTTAAGAGCTGCTACCTGATCTTCTTTGTTTGGATAAAGCTTTTTGATGGCTGGAATCATTGAGAATGCCCAACCACCGTTCTGCATACGCTCGTAGTTCCAAGAACCCTGAAGGAACTGATGACGAAGAGCAACAGACATGCGGTCTTTCTTAGAAAGCTGAATCTTATTCTCCATTAGTTTCACGCTCCTTCAGAATTAGTAGTTGTCAATAATATCGCCGAGCGGATCACCAGATCCGCCACCTGCGCCGCCACCCTGCTTAGCAAGGTCTTTAAGACCAATGTAGAGAATAGCAAGGCAAACACCAATAACACCAAGAGCAATAAGAGTGAGCTGGTTAATAGCAGCAAAGACAAAGCCAAGAGCAAAGAACGGCCAAACCTCACGAGTAGCCATCATGTTAATGACCATTGCGTAACCAACAGCAGCAACCATGCCGCCGCCAACTGCCATACCGCCAGTGAGCCACTTAGGCATTGCGTTTAGAGCATCAGTGACAATAGCTGGGTCAATGAAGCAAAGAGCAGCTGCAGGAACAGCAATACGTGCGCCCTGCATGAGGATAGCTACAATGTGCCAACGCTCGATTGCAGCAAAATCGCCCTTCTCGGCAGCTGCGTCCATTGCGTGGACAATACCAGTTGCAATAGTACGAGCAATCATGGTGAGGAACAGGCCTGCTACGGACAAAGGAATTGCAAGTGCAATAGAGGTGTTAATAGCAGCGGTGGTGTCAGTGTCTCCGCCGTTAAGTGCCAAAACCATAATGATTGCAGATGCGACAGATGCCAAAGCTGCGTCTGGTGCAACTGCAGCTCCGATGTTTGCCCAACCAAGAGCAATCATCTGAAGAGAACCGCCGAGGATAATTCCCTCAGCAGGGTGACCAGTCACAAGGCCAATCAGTGAGCAAGCAACCAGGGGCTGGTGGAACTCCCACTGGTCAAGAATACCTTCCATGCCAGCAAGAAGAGCAACAATTACGACAAGCAGTATTGTGATAGGTGTCATTTCTACCTCCTTCTAGTTACTTACGGGCGCCAAGCTCAGACTTAGCTTTTTTAAGCATTGCCTCAAAGTTCTCTGCGCTGTCTGCAGGAACCTTACGAACATCAAACGTTGTACCGCACTCGCGGATAGCTTCAAGAGTCTTTACATCGTCCTCATCCATAGCAACTGCGTTGGTAACAACAACTTTGCCAACAGAATGAGCCATAGAACCAAGGTTTGCTTCCTTGATTTCTACGCCACCCTCAATAGCACGAAGCATATCTTGAGGAGTCTCAAACAGAAACATTGCCTTGGTATTGCCAAAACGAGTGTCGTGAGCAATCTCAATAATCTTCTTAATAGGAACAACGTGGACATGTACTCCTGGAGGAGCTGCCTGAATAATCATGGTCTTGCGGAGCTCATCTTGAGCAACACCGTCAGAGCAGACAATAATGCGATCTGGCTTGGTCATCTTTGTCCACGTAGTTGCAACCTGACCATGCAGAAGACGGGTATCAATACGAGCAAGAACAATCTTAAGCTTGCCATCACCAATAACAGTACCCGCAGGAATTGCACCCTGAGGTGCTGCTGGAGCAGCAGGAACATCAGTAGGTGTTGCCTCTTGTGGCTCAAGCTCTTCTGGCTTAATCTTCACGCCCATACGAGCTTCAGAGTAAATCTCTTTTGCTACCTCAGCTGCAGTATCTACCCCAAGACGAGAGCCATAAGCTGCAATAAGCATTGGGAGGTTAAGGCCAGTAACGGCAACCCAATCCTCTTTACCCTCTTCCTCAAGAACACGAGAAATCTGGTTAAAGGGGGTGCCACCCCATAGGTCAACCAAGAACAAAACGTGCTCTTGATCTTCAAGCGTGGCAATTGCGTCGAGAATCTTCTGATGCAGGTCATCTGGGCCCATATCAGGAGTAAGCGTTACAGCTACAACGCCTTCCTGTGGTCCAAAAATCATGCCGCCAGAATCTTTGATGCCCTCGGCAAATTTACCATGGCTGGCTAGAACGATACTAACCACTTCTACCTCCTTCTTCTCCGCCTAATAAAACAAATGAAACTGTAAACATAACAATGAAAATAACATTTACTTTTCTGATTTTATTACATATATCTGAAGCGTGTCTTCACTAACCTAACTCTTTTTAGATTTTTTAGGTTGTATAAGCCAATTTTAGGACGAGAAGATCTTCTCGTCCTAAAGGTAAACATAAAAATGCGGCCAGAAACATAGAGCTTCTGACCGTAAGAATTCTGTATATCGCGTCTAGTTAGCAGCCAACAGACACAAGGTCGTGTGTGGACTGAGTAAAGACATCGTAGCCGTCCTCAGTAACAACGCCAAAGTCCTCAAGGCGAATACCAAACTTACCAGGCAGGTAAATACCAGGCTCATCGGTAACAACTGAACCTGCTGCAATAACCTTGTTCCAGCGAGGGTTGAAGAATGGACGCTCGTGAATCTCAACGCCAACACCGTGGCCAAGGCCGTGGCCAAAGTACTCACCATAGCCAGCCTCAGAGATTACCTTAACTGCAAGGTTATGAATATCAGAACCAGTTACACCTGCATGAATAGCTGCTGCGCAAGTTTCGTTTGCCTTGCGGACAACGTCAAAGACGTGCTGCTGCTCCTCGGAAGGTGCGCCAACAACAACAGTACGGGTCATATCTGAGTGGTAATCCAGGTAACCTGCACCGTAGTCCATAACAATCATGTCGCCTGTCTGAACTACGCGCTCACCTGGCTGTGCGTGAGGATTAGCACCATTAGGACCAGAAGCAATGATGGAATCAAAGGACAGGGCATCTGCACCGTTAGAGAGCATGTAGTTCTCAAGCTCTGCGCGAATCTGCTGCTCAGTAAGACCTGGCTTAATGTACTTGCAGATGTGGAGGAACGCCTTGTCAGTAATTGACTGAGCGTGCTTCATAAGCTCAATTTCAGCTGGGTCTTTAACAATACGCAGCTCAGCAATATCACCATGCATGCGTGGAAGCAAAGCAGCAACAGAACGATCGCGCAATGCCTGCTCAAGGCCATCAAAGAACGCAAGATCAACGGTGTCCTCAATAGCAACTACGCGAGCACGAGCCTCAGCAATATGAGCGGCAACCCACTCGGTAGGAGTAGCGACTTCCTGGTCAAACTTCCATGGAGAATCAGCACCAAGGCGCTCCAGGAATGTGTTGTAGTAACGAGAGTCAGTGTGCATGAAGAGCTCATCCTGCGTAATAAATGCAGTATGCGCCTGCTCAAAGTCAAAGACACGCTCAGCGTCAGTCAACCAACGAAGGTCTGGGTTGTGACGTAGAACAACAGCGTCATAACCCCTCTGAGCCATTACCTCGCGAAAGCGCGCAACGCGCTTTGCTGCTGCCTGTAAATCTGCCATTTCAAATCCCTTCTCGAGATGTTTACAACAAAGAGTTGCACCTAGTGGAGCCGCATCAGCAAACAGGCTCTTGATGCAAGATGCGGCACTTTAATGCGAAGCGTGAGCCTCACACCAAGCGCGGGCATGCTCGGCGAGAAGTTCCTCGTCGACCGATGCTAATCTTACCCTTCCAATAGACATTGGAATCGGCAACATAAAACGATTAGTAGAACGGAAACATTCCTGTTTGAGCGCTTCGATGAGCTGCTCGGGAGTGATGTCACATGTAACAAAACCAATATTTAAGCGCTCAAGAATCTCATCTTGGGCAAGCATATCGTCAAAAGATAGCGACTCTTTAGCTACTGCAATTCTTGCCGAGAAACGCAGTGCATCTGCATAAAGTGCAGAAAGAGGCTGATCAGCTGGGATGAGCGGACGAAGTGCCTCCACAAAAACCCAACCGTAAGGAACAGACTGCTGAATAGCAATAGCGGAAGAATCAGAAAGGCGGCCACGGGTCTTAGTAGACTCTGCCAGCTGCTCTGCAACTATATCGGCAACTCCAGAGGAGAGGTTATCTGCCCTATCCCAAATGCGTCCAAACTCCGCCTCATTATCAGACATAGCCGTTGCAACCATACATACCTGGGCAACCTTAGCGTTGTCATCGCAAAGATCCATAACCTCAAGATCTGCAAAGCAGAAACGAGCACAAGGCTTAGTGGTAACAAGACGCTGATGTTCAGCGTCAGTATCAAGCGCTCGAGGAGTAATAGACGAGACAATAACTGCTGCTAAATCAAGCGGAACAGTAGCAAGGGA
>CAUUUQ010000053.1:0-5018 GCA_963548345.1 uncultured Atopobium sp.
CCATCTTTACTTCCATGGGAGAGGCTGCATCAGAAAAGAAAAAGAGCATATTCTTTTGTGTGACATGCAATCCAGGAGAAAAAGATTCAAGCGCATTCAATAGAGATATAAGTTCGTCCGTACTCAATAACGGCGTATTAAATTCACAGAGGTCACCGTTTGGGAGATGTCCATAACTAGCCATCATTAAATTCGCAAGCACAATCTGATGAAGAGGACTTTTATTCCTAGAGAGCAAGCAAACAGCTAGGGGAGGCGCAACACAATAGACATTCTGCCCCAGATCAATAAGGGAGCCTGCCGGCAAAAGACATTTGAACTGGTGAGATACTCGCTCATCGCAAAATCTTGTTCTTGAATTGTTTCTTAATAGCTCATGGGTAGTTTGCCCTAAGACAATACCATATGTTTTCCTCAGAAAACAAAGCTTTTCATCGTATATCTCGGTTGAACACGCCGAATACGTCGCGCGCAAATCCCTTGTTGTCCGTTGCAACAAAACATCTTCATTTCCGCGCGTCTTAAGTTGCGCGCAGATTTGTAGTGCAGTTTCATGCGAGAAAACAATATCCATTCGTTCCTCCTTAAAATGAGAAACGAATATAACAGCAGGATTTTTCAGTAGTTTGACAGCAGTTTGACAGACTTCCGTTTCTGTTCTGCCAAAACAAGATAAGTCCTCTCATTCCCGCAGGTAAAAGAGGACTTGATAACAAAGCAAATTAAAGTTCAAATGAAACAGTCTGATCAATCAACACAAAACTTATATGACTAATCAATACACTAGCTAGACGTGCTTGTAGGTAACAAACTTGAAAGCGACGCCTTCCGGAGTCACACCGCCGTCTTCCTCGTTACAAACCTCCCATGCAGGGTCTTCGTCCAGGTTGGGGAAGTACGTATCCGCGTCAACCACGGTGTCGTGCTTCGTGACGTACGCGTAAGAGCACTTGTCGAGAAGGGCGCGGTAAATCGAAGCTCCACCAATAAGCCAGACCTTCTCGGGAGCTTCATCCTTAACTAAACGAAGCGCTTCCTCAGCTGACGACACAACCTCTACGCCTTCGACCTGGTAATCGGCGTTTCTAGAGATGACGATGTTGCGGCGACCTTTAAGCGGTCCGCCAGGGAAGCTCTCCAGCGTCTTTCTGCCCATGACAACTGTGCAGCCGCGCGTATGCTCAACAAAGTACTTCATGTCGGCCTTGTTGGGGATGAGAAGGTCTCCGTCGCATCCGATGCCCCAATCGCGTGTTACAGAAACAATTGCGTTCATGTGGTTCTCCTGGCAAGTATCGTCTTAAAAGAAATAATGATGTTAGCTTGAGCGTCCGATCGGGCGTGTCTACTGCGTCAGCCGCATCTGCAGCACTCGCCGCGTTTAAACAGCAATCGGAATGTTCTTAATCTGTGGACCGTGCTGATAATCTTCAACAATGAGGTCGTCAGTAGTGAAGTCGTAGAAGTTGGTGATGTTAGGGTTCAGGCTCACCTTTGGTGCGTCAAAGGTTGGGCGAGAAATCAATTCTTTAACAATATCCACGTGACGATCGTAAATGTGAGCGTCGGCAATCATGTGAACAAACTCGCCGGCTTCCATGCCGCTAACTTGCGCAACCATCATCAACAGGATGGCGTACTGGCAGACATTCCAGTTGTTAGCAGCAAGAATGTCCTGGCTACGTTGAACAAGCAGCAGGTTAAGCGTTGGTTTGTCCTGGCCTGGCTCCTGAGTAACGTTATAGATTGCGTTGAATGCGCAAGGGTAGAGGTTCATCTCGGAAAGGTCGGCAAAGGTGTACAGATTGGTCATAATACGACGACTAAAAGGATTCTCTTTGAGGTCTTTGAGCACGCGATCCATCTGGTCATAATCGCCGTCAGCATAGTGAGAAACCTGTCCAACCTGATAACCGTAAGCCTTGCCAATGGAACCGGACTCGTCCGCCCACGAATCCCAGATGTGAGAGTTGAGGTCGTTAACGTTGTTGGACTTCTTCTGATAAATCCACAGAACCTCGTCCATGGCGCTCTTGAGAGCGGTACGGCGAAGCGTCAGCGCAGGAAACTCCTCACGCAAGTCGTAGCGATTGCAGACGCCAAACTTCTTGATTGTGTATGCAGAAGTTCCATCTTCCCAGGTAGGACGGACCTTCTCGCCCTCAGTGGTGGTGCCGTTTTCAATAATGTCGGAGCACATATCAATAAAAATGCGATCTGCTTTACTCATGTTCAATCCTTCAAATTACCGTTCAAATTGCAATAAACACCAGGTATTTGCGCGTCTGCCAAGCCCCAGACAAGTCACTGCCAAACACATTACCAGTTGCTGTCAGTATAAGCGCTGTAGGGGTCCCCAAAAAGCGGGCTTGAGGAAGTCTGATTGCTCGCAACACAAGAACGTCCCAATCCCGAGAGCATCATAATAACTATAAAAAATAGCAAGCCCGCAGGAAAAGGAGAGCCATCAGGCATCTGCGACGGATCGTTTGGGTCAAAGTCAGGGCCCTCGTCGCCAAATTCATGCCTGTTGTGCCTGGTATCTTGGTTGTCGTCTTTCTTTGCCATCAATCCTCAATCAAACGCTTATACTTTGATGATACCCGTCGTCGCCCAAGGATTTCATGGCGAGAAACCCCTCTTTTAGTCACTCCACATTCTCTGCAAAGTATTCTGCACACGACGATTTGTCCACGCTTGCAGCTCGCCTGCACCCGCAGCGCTTGCACCCGCGGCTCGCGCGCCCCGCAGTCTCTACAGGTGCTGCGACGCAAAGACATCGTTCCAGAACGTGCCAAGCTGCTTGATAAGTTCAATGTCCGCTGGAAGCCACTGCACGTCAAGCAACTCGTTTTGAGCAAGCCAACGAAGCTCTGAGTGAACCTGCGGATCTGCAACAGGCTCTTCAGACTCGCCGAGGGTGCAGACAAAACAATCCATGTGCAGATCAAAGGTAGGGTAGGAGTAAGTTACTGTGTCATAGAAGAACGCCGCCTGCACGCTACAGTGCAGCTCTTCCTGAATTTCTCGGCGTAGTGCCTGCTCAGAGGTCTCTCCGGCCTCAACTTTTCCACCAGGAAACTCCCAGAAGCCAGCGTTATCCGCGTCAGCTCTACAAGCGGCAAGGATTTTGTTGTCCTTATAGAAGATTGCCGCAGCTACATTGACTGTCTTGGCCTCGGACATGTTATCCCTCCAGTCTGACTGTTGCAAAGATGGTGGAATTTTCGGCATCTTTGAGCACTACCGAGAAACCCGTCTCATCGGTGTATACCTGGGGAGTAATGGTATCGCCCAAGTGGGCCTGGCTTCTGTACTGAACCACAATGCGGCGCAGCTTGTGAGAATACCCAAGGGCCACAAGCGTGTCGACAGCCATAAGCACGTATTGAGCATTGTTGACATGCTTGTTTGTGTCTAGGTGCTGCTGAGAAACAAGAATGGCTGGACCCTCAACAGCGTTTCCCTCAAGTGCAATTTTGCGAGGTGTAGGCGGTAAATCTACGCGAGGTTCGCCAGTAATGTAAATGCTCTCACTCTCTGGAACGCGAGCTGCCTTACCCTCTTTAATATCCATTAAATACCAGGTAGAATCAGCTTTTACGATGTTTGTGCCGCTTGCATCATTGATGACAAATGACCTTGATGCTTGAAGACCCTTCATCTGATATGACCAGGTACCCACGCAGATCTTCTCGCCAAATTGAGGGAGTCGGTCAACCTGAATCTGCCAAGTTGCCAGGACCCATGCGTATCCCTCGCTGGTCAGCTGCTTAAAGCCGCGGCCAATATCTTCTGAATGGAACGTCGAGCAATCCTGAAGGTAGTTCATAACGCCTACCAGGGAAAGTTTGCCCGTCTCATCGCATTCGCTGTATCTAACTCTACTTTCAATGGTGTACATACAAATCCAAACTCTAAATCAGCGTTTGCTGAAGTATTACGGTATGTCGAGAAACCCGTTTAGTTGTCCCAGGGGAACGAACTTGGCAGGTGATCTTTGACTTTCTGGGTAGTGTCGTCAAACTTTTGTTTGGTTACCTGGACTTTCTGGGAAACCTCTTTAGCCTTTTGAGTGGCAAGAAGGGTTGCAGTTTGAGCGGCTGCATTTGCTTTTTGGGCTGCCGCGTTTGCCTTTTGAGCAGCTGCATTTGCTTTCTCTGAAGCATTTTGTGCTGCAGCGCTCACTTTTTGCGAAGCGCTTTGAGCCATCGCATCAACCTGCTGTGATGCGTTATGTGCGGCCTCTTCTATTTTCATTGATGCATCCTGAGCTGCGGCTTCAACTTTGTGATGGGTGGTTGGCCCATTCCAAAGAAGGCTGGCAACCGTATCCAAAAAATAGAGCGTGACAACAATAAAGGCCAGCACAGAGATAGTGTGCCTTGAGAAAAGCATCAAAATATCAAGCATCGCTGGAACTAGTACAAAGACTGAAGTAACTGAAAAAGCTCCAAACACAGCGCTGGCCTGGGGACAAATTCGACCATGCAAGTTGAACTTAAACATGGAATAGTCCCACCACTTCTTTTTAAAGCGTCGCTCCAAAAAGAGGCCGGTTGAGTATTCAATAACAGTGGCCAAAAATCCGCCAATAATAAAGACAATAAATGGATTGGAAATCTGGCCAAGTACCAGCCAAACTGCAAGCGCGCCAATGCCATAAATGGGACACGTAGGTCCAAAAAGAAAGCCGCGCTTAGTAAATTCTCCCTCAACAACGGAGCAATAGATGGTTTCGTATACCCAGCCGCCAAAAGAAATCAGCGCAAAAATTATGACCATCTGAGGCAGATGCTGCACAAAGAGCTCAATATTCTTATCGAGTGCAAAGAGTGTACGCAGTGTCTCAGTCATGGTGCTCACGAGAGATTTCCGTAGTCCATGTAGTCGTTGAACTCGTCAGACTCACTGTTTGTTGTGCCCTGAAAATCGCTTTCAGGTGTCGAGAAACCCGTTGGGTGGAAACCATCTTTTTTGTATGGATTGCCTGTTAGTGTTTCTGCAGTTGAACAAGC
>CAUUUQ010000054.1:0-4958 GCA_963548345.1 uncultured Atopobium sp.
CTTCCAGCTGGTGTCGATATCGAGATCAAGCTCTAAGCATACGGCTTAATCCAACATGCAAACCCTCCTGCGCACTTTTACGCGGGAGGGTTTTTGCGTGGATAGACTTTCGGTTTGCGCCTGATTTAGTTTGCTCCTGATCTAGCTTGCGCCTGCTTCCGCTTGCGCCTGATTTTCTCGCCAAGTCTGAGTAATTTGCCTAAAAATCGCAGGAAGTCTGAGCGATTTGCCTGTTTTTCTCGCCGAGTCTGAGTAAATTTGCTCAGACATGATGATCTTTTCAGGCTGGCTAATGCAAGAGCACGTTGCTTTACAGAGTAAAGGGCATGTTTAGCGAGAAACCCGTAGAATAGGGAAGCGAATACTTTTACAGCGCACAGGAGAAGAGATGAAGGATACTCGGATAAACGCTCATCGCCAGCTAAACGACGTCCACTCAGAAAACGCTCACGTGACCAAGGTTCTTTTTGTGTGTCACGGAAATATTTGCAGGTGACAGAGGAACGTCATTTCAATTGTGGTTTCTGATTTTCACAAAGTGAGATTTACGCTATTTTTACGCCAATGAAGTCCCGCTAATGGAAAATCAGTTGCAAAAAGCCTTTGAGGTGGACAAGTTCGTCTCTAGGGCTTTCTTTATCATGATTTCGTACGAGTGTATACTATTTTATATTACAAAAAATATATGCGCGAGGATTCAGTCTATGGATTACTTAGAGCTTATAAAGGTTGATGTCGATGAGAATGACAACCGTCAATATCTTTCAGAGGGAGAGCAAGTAACCATCACCATTCGGCTTCCGAAGAATCTTAGAAATGCAGCAAAGAAATATGCCGACCTCCAAGGATCTAATTTCAATGCTCTTAGCAGTGCAGGACTCATAGAGCAGCTGATTGTGAAAGGCGGCTTGAATGAGTAATCTCACTGAAGAAACGACAAAGGTCAGAAAGATTACGCCCGCTATTCAAAATGCGGGCTGGAATCTTTCTCAAATCTCTTGTGAGGACTTCTTTTTCACCGACGGGAAAATCGCCATCGATGGAAAGAAGGGGAAGCGCGTCAATAAAGGTAATAAAACCGACTATCAACTTTGTTATCCGGATATCAACCAGCCTTTGGCCGTTGTTGAAGCAAAGGATTACCAGAAGTCGGTTGGCTATGGTATGCAGCAGGCTATCGAATATGCGGTCATCCTCGACGTCGACTTCGCTTACAGCTCCAATGGACATGCATTTCTTGAGCATGATATGACCACCGGCAAAGAGCGAGAGATACCCCTCAATGAGTTTCCTTCTCCAGAAGAGCTTTGGGAACGTCACAAAGTAGCACACGGGCTCTCTGAGAAAGAGGCCGAGGAGACGGCGACCCCCTATCACTACAATCATGACAGCATCACGCCACGCTACTACCAGAGAATTGCAATCAACCGCGTCGTCGAGGCGGTTGCCAAGGGAGAAGACCGCATCTTACTCGTTATGGCCACCGGCACTGGCAAGACGTATACGGCATTCCAAATCGTTTGGCGTCTTCGTGAGGCAGGACTAAAGAAGAAGGTTCTCTATCTGGCCGACCGCAACGTCCTGCTTGATCAAACCATTTCCGGCGATTTCAAGCCCCTCAATGCCGTTACGACCAAGGTCAAACAACGGAAGCTCGACAGCGCTTACGAGGTGTTCTTCTCGTCATATCAACAGCTGGTTAATGATGCCGATGAAGGGCCTCAACCATTTGAGCAATTCTCCAGGGACTTTTTTGATCTTGTTATTGTAGATGAGTGTCACCGTGGAAGCGTCAAGGCGGACTCAAGCTGGCGTCGTATCCTCGATTACTTCAGTCCGGCCACTCAACTTGGCATGACGGCGACACCGAAAGAGACAAAGGACGTCTCGACATCTGACTACTTCGGCGAACCTGTATATACTTACTCATTGAAGCAGGGCATTGAGGATGGCTTTCTTGCTCCGTATAGAGTCAAGCGCATTCATCTTGATGTCGATGATTACGGTTTCATTCCGGAAGCAGGACAAGTCGATGACCTTGGTCAGGCGATTGAACAGCGTGAATACACACAAAGCGACATCAACAGAAACATCGTTTTCGGAAAACGAGATATTGCCGTCGCTAAAAAGGTTACCGAGTATCTAAAGCGAGAAGGTCGCTTTCAGAAGACGATTGTCTTCTGCGAGGACATCGACCATGCGGAACGCATACGTCAAGCGCTGGTAAACGAAAACTCGGACATTGTCCAGGAACACCCCGACTACATCCAGAGATGCACAGGCGACGTAAATGGCGTCGATGCAATGCTCGATAAGTTCATGGATGTCGACGAGAAGTTCCCGACAATCCTTACCACCTCGAAGCTCCTGACGACGGGTGTGAACTGCAAGACTTGCAAGTGTATTGTGCTCGACAATAGCTTCGGAGAGCAGGGAATGACCGAGTTCAAGCAGATTGTTGGCCGTGGAACCAGAATCAAGGAGGATAGGGAGAAGCTTTACTTCACTGTTCTCGATTTCAAGAATGCCACGAGAATGTTCGCGGACCCAGGCTTTGACGGCGACCCGCCCGTTGTTTATGTCGATTCGTTGACTCCCAAGGACGGCCAGGATTCTAAGCTTCTTGTTGATCCTCCTGTTAGCCCAGTCGACCCTCCTCAGGGTAGGGTGAAGTATTACGTTTCAAGCCTTCCCGTTGAGGTGGTCGGCGAGCAGGTGCAGTACTACTGGAACGGATCTCTTCATACAGAGAGTCTTGTCGACTACACAAAGAAAAACGTTCGCGAGCAATATGCGACGCTCGATGATTTTATCCAGAAATGGAATGGGGATGAGAAGAAGGCTGCCATCTGTGAGGAGCTGGAAGTTCGCGGGGTCTTCCTTGATCAGCTTAGGGAACAGTCGGGCAAAGACGATATCGATGATTTCGACCTCATCTGTCATATCGCATACGACGCGAAGGCGTTGACGAGGTCGGAGCGTGTAAACAATGTTCGCAAGCGTGGCTATCTTTACCAGTTCTCCGATGCGGCAAGGCAAGTACTTGAAGCGCTACTAGATAAATACGCCACTGCGGCGATACGGGATCTTGATGATATTAAAATCCTACAGCTCAGTGAGTTTAGGGAGATTGGGTCACCCAAACAGATAGTGATGATTTTCGGTGGTAAGGAAGGGTTCCTCCAGGCAGCACAGGCTTTGGAAAACGAACTTTACCGACAGGCCGCATAATGGAAAGGGCAATACGAGATGGCTGTTGGAGCACTAGTAAAGAAGCTTCAGAATATTATGCGCGAGGATGCCGGCATTAACGGCAATGCTCAGCGTATTGAGCAGATGGTATGGATGTTCTTCCTTAAGATCTATGATGCTAAGGAGGAAGATTGGGAGTTGATGGATGACGGATATGAGTCTATCATCCCCGAGGAGCTTAGATGGCACTCTTGGGCAATCGACAACAACGATGGCAAAGCGCTCACCGGCACCGAACTGCTCAACTTCGTGAATAACGAGCTCTTCCCGAGACTATCTGGTCTCGAGATCACCTCTCGCACCACCCAAGGTCAGGCTATTGTCAAGTACGCCTTTGAATCTGCACACAACTACATGCAGGACGGTACGCTTTTGCGCCGTGTGATTAACGAGATAAATGAGTTAGTCGATTTCTCGGAGTACAAAGAGATTCACGCATTCGCTGAGATTTACGAAACCATCTTGAAGGACCTTCAGACTGCAGGCCAGTCGGGTGAGTTCTACACGCCACGCGCAGTGACGGACTTCATGGCTCAGAGGCTCGACTTGAAGCTCGGTGAGTCGATCGCGGACTTTGCTTGCGGTACCGGAGGATTCCTGACATCCGCTCTCAAGGTCCTTAATGTCCAAGTGAAAACACCAGAGGATAGAGGGCTATACAGTAATAGCGTCTACGGCCTGGAGAAGAAGCAGTTGCCGTATCTTTTGTGCGCCACCAACATGTTCCTTCACGACATCGACGATCCGAGGGTCTACCATACAAACTCGCTTGGCAAGGATATCCGCGATTATCGAGATCAGAAAGAGGACGGCATCTTCGATGTGGTTCTTATGAATCCTCCTTACGGTGGCAATGAGCAGGATGTTATCAAAGCGAATTTCCCAATGGCGCTGCGAAGCTCTGAGACTGCAGATCTCTTCATGGCTCTCATCATGTATCGCCTGAAGCCGAAAGGCCGTGCGGCAGTTATTCTCCCGGACGGTTTCTTGTTTGGGTCGGACGCAGCGAAACTCGAGCTCAAACGAAAACTGCTTGAGGAGTTCAACTTGCACACGATTATTCGCATGCCGGGAAGCGTCTTTGCACCCTACACCAGCATCACGACCAACATTCTCTTCTTCGAGAACGGTAAGAAGACGGAGGATGTGTGGTTCTATCGAATGGACATGCCAGAGGGCTATAAGCACTTCAGCAAGACCAAACCCATACTGCTCAAACATTTCGACCCCGTCGTCGAGTGGTGGGGGAACCGTGAGGAGATTGAGGTCGATAGCAACCCGAAGGCCAAAAGGTTCAGCGTCGATGAGCTGAAGGGACTGCAGCTCAACTTCGACCAGTGTGGCTTCCCTCATGACGAGGAAGAAATCCTGCCTCCAGACGAGCTCATCAAGGATTACAAAGCGCGCCGCCAAACCCTCGATAAAGAGATTGATGCGAAACTCACCAAAATCTGTGAGATTCTCGGAATCGAGGCATAGATGAAGGCAAAAGACCTGAAGAATTCGATTCTTCAGCTTGCGGTCCAAGGAAAATTAGTTGAGCAGGACCCAAATGACGAGCCCGCATCGGTGCTAATTGAACGAATCCGCGAGGCTCGAGCGAAACTCATCAAAGAGAAGAAAATTAAGGCACCCAAGGGTGGCGAGTCGGTTATATACCGCGCTTCCGATGGTTCCCACTATGAGAAGCGTATCGACGCCAAAGG
>CAUUUQ010000055.1:0-4918 GCA_963548345.1 uncultured Atopobium sp.
GACGCTGCTGGCACCGAGCACCAGTTCACCGCTGATACCCAGGTCACTTCTGACATGACGGTCTATCCACACTGGAGAGCTAACACTTCTTGGCTCTACGTCAGGTACCACAACGGCAACGGCGTCTCTGTTATTGACCGCGTTGCTACCAACGCAAGCCGTACGGTAACGGTCCGTTCTGATGCTGAGGTCAACAACCTCGACAATAACTTCAATATTGCAGGTAAAACCTTCAAGCGCTGGACCACCCAGGCAAACGGTGCTGGCGATGAAGTTGCAGCCAACTCCAACCTGGCTGTTCCTGCAGGTACCGATACCGTTGATTTGTACGCAGACTGGGAGGAGCAGCACCTTACCGTGTCCTTCTCGGCAAATGGTGGAACCTTCTCTGCGAGCAGCGTCTTTAAGCAGAATCCAAACGTCTTTGACATCACCACCGATGCAAACGGCGGAGAAGTAGCAACTATTAAGACTCATCCAACTGTTGCTGAGCAGACCAACATCAACGCACTGCTTCAGAACCTCAGTGGCAACACCCTGAGCGCTACAACAGCTGGAATTGCAAGTCCTACCAGCTCTAACACCAATACTGCCTATACCGATATTGCAACCTTTGAGAACCACGTTCTGGACAACACAGATGATCCAATGACCTTCTTTGGCATTGTTATTGGTCACAACTACCGCTACTGGTTTACTGACGCTGCAGGTAACTCTCCTGCAACCATCAACGGCGGCGCAACGCTTACTAACGATGTCACCTACTACCTCAAGTGGAAAGAAGATCCTTCCATCCAGAGAGTAGAGCTTACCAGCGATCTTCCTGCAGATATGTGGAGCGATTCCCAGAGCAATACCACTCAGATTAAGGAAGTTTCTAACGATAAGAGCTTCAGTCTTACAGGTGCTATCGATGCAACTTCTGTCATCAATCAGATGAGCGCCTTTGAGAATGGCATTGCTGGCGGCCTTGACGACCTAACCAAGATCACGCTTTCTGGCACAACTTCTACCTTTACCGCCAAGCTCACGCTTCCTGCTGGCGTTGTTGTCCCAGCTAATCCAACGGTAACCACCTCTGGCCTCGGTGACCTCTTTGAGGTTTCTAACGTCTCCGTCAACGGTCAGGAGGTTACCGTTACCCTGAAGCTTAAGGGCACGTACACCAACTACAAGCAGCTCAAGGACGCTGTCGAGACAGTTGGTAAAGACGACGCAGCTACCACAGAGATTGCAAGACCTCTTACCGTAACTGTTGACGGTCTTACACTTGACCCAACTCAGGTTACCAATGGTCAGGAGCTTACTGCTACAGGTACTCTAACCGGCACCTTTGAGTCTTTTGCAAAGAACACCGTCACTAACGTCACCAAGAAGTTCGAACTTTCTTGGAACGGCGTTCAGATTGCTGCTAACAGAGACCCTCGTGGCACCGGCATTCAGCAGACTTTGATTGTGAACAACCCAATTGAGATGAACCTTCCTGCAGATATGCTTGCTGACGAGAACACCGAGCATGACCAGGTCATCACTATGAAGGCAGGTTCTACCTTTAACCTCACTGGTTCCATTCTTGCTTCCTCTATTCAGGAGCAGATGAACAACATTGAGCGCGCCTACCCTAATACCAACCACGACACCATTACGCTGAGCAACCTTAAGTTCAAATTCACCGCAACTCTGACCGTTCCTGAGGGAATGACTCTCCCAAGCAACCTTGATGCCAACACCATCCAGGCTTCCAACTTTGGTAGTGGCTTTAAGGTCAGCGATGTCCAGGTCAGCGGCCGTACAGTTACTGTCACCTTTGAGCTCAGCGATCCTTCTTCCATTAGGACGTACTCTGACCTCGAGCGCATTGTTGACGAGGCTAGCGCAAACGATGGCTGGATGAAGCTCACTATTCCTGGCGTCACCATTGACTCCAACGTTGCTGCAGGTACTCAGCTCACTGCCGTCGGCACCGTTACGGGCTCCTTCAGCGCTATTGCTGATTCCGCAGCTGGCAACCGCAAGGTCTTCTCGTTCACCTGGAATGGTGTCCAGTGGCCAGACGGTAAGGACGCTGTTGCAACCGATAACGACACCATCCAGCTAACCATTACTGTTGCAGAGGAAGAGACTCCAGAGACTCCTTCCACTCCAACTAAGCCATCTAAGAAAAAGAAGCAGAAGACTCCATACACCGGAGACGCTTCTGCTGCAGCACCTCTTGCTGCACTTCTCGCAGGTATGACCGCTGTAATGACTTCACTTGGCATTACTAAGCGTCGTAAGAATAAGTAAGAAAGAAAGTGATAGGTTCTGTATCGCTCTAGTTAGGATGTGCTATGAAAAGTAAGGCAAGGATTGTAGCGGGACTGCTTTTAGCTGCCGTTGCATTCGTCGCAGCACTGCTGCCCAACCTTAGCGTGGCTTACGCAGAAGACACCACAGGTCTTCAAATCAATGCTCTGAGCATTGAAGACGCGTCAACTCACGCCCAAGTTGCTGACCTTCTTGCAGGTCAAACTCCCGCCTTGAAGGCTGGAGTGACCTACGCCTTGAACGTTGGCTACACAGTCCCTGCATCATTGCAGTTCTCCCCAACTTACCTCAACGTAAGGTTTGGAGACGGACTCTATGTCACGGGTCTTCCTGGCGCAACGTTTACCGTTGGTGGCATCTCAAACACCAGCTTCTCTAACCTGGTTACTACACCTACGGGAACAGGAACCCTTCCTTACGGCTATCCTGGCGCAAGCTCCGAGAAGAACCGCAGTGGTGATTTGGTCTACATGACCAACAATGGCCTTACCCAGGTATCTTCCAGGGGAGAAATTCAGTTCAAGCTTGATGATGCTGTTGAGAACCAAAGTGCAAGCCAGGTTATTGCAAACGCAATCCGCGTCAGCTTGAGCACCGCTGCAACACAAAACATTGATCCACATACCTCAGCTGTTACTGCAGCCGACCCAATGACCTATGGCTTCTGGGCCGATCAGTCTACTGAGGTCCTCTCTAAGGGCGGCACCACCTCAACCCTGCAGGTTTCTGCCACAGGCTCTAAGGTGCTTACCGAGGCAAATAGCAAGACTACCGTACAAGTTGTCTATCCAAGCGATATGGAGCTTGTTGGTGTCAACGAGACCAGCCTCTACAACACCGCAGGTACCATCGTTTCTACTACCGATGACGGCACTAACAAGACCGCAACAGTTGAGTGGAACGAGCCAGGCTCTTACGCAGGTACCCCAACCTTTAAGCCACAGATTAAGGTTCCTGCATCAAGCACCAGACCTAACAACTCAACCTTTAACGTCACCATTAAGAACCTCACTATGTCCGTTTGGAATGACACTCCAAACGTCAACCGTACCTCCGCAAACGCTTCTTCTACTCTTACGGTTACCGTAATTGACGGTCTTAACCCAGAGCGTCTTACCACACACGCTCTTGTCGATACAGCTCCTAACTGGGCATACAAGAAAAACGATACCTACAACGTTCGTCTTGGCACCTATCTCATCAAGAACGAACTCTCCTCAGACACCGCTCCAAAGACGCTCGAGATGACCATCGATCAGAACCAAACCGCTATCATCCGTGGCGTCACCATCCCTTACAAGGCTGGTATGACCTATGGTCCAATCCACTGGACCGCATCGGACGGCACGAGCGGAACTGCTGACCCAAGCATTCTGCGCACCTCTGGTGTCTCCGCACTTATCACCAACACTGCCCTTGGTCTTGATATCAATACCTCTATCACTTCCATCAAGGTTGACCTTGGTCCAATTCTTGGCGGATACGATGGCATTAGGCCAATGAGCGATCTTCTCGACACATGGAATCCAAACAACAAGCATGTCACTGACGAGTACTACGGCTGGAGCTACATCTCCAACGGCGTTTACGGCTCTTGGAAGAAGGGTACTAACGCCGACGTTGTCACTAACGTCAAGCTCTACGACACCGGTACCACTCCTGACGCAGGCGTTACGTTGACCGCTAAGTCCGGCGCGCCTAAGGTTCTTAACGGTGTTGGTAGCATCGATAAGACCCAGATTAACGGCGGCGAGACCTTCAAGATTTCTGGTCGCATCGACGACGCCAACTGGGATTGGAACCCTCTTCAAGAGCCAGTGCTCTACGTCATCATGCCTGAGGGCTTTACCTACAGCAACCTCACCGTTTCCAATGGCACGCTCAGCGCTCCAGAGTTTGTAGGAACGTACGATAAGGACGGCGTGGCTGTTAAGGTTTGGAAGTACACCATTGATGTTGGCGACGAGACTCGCGGTCAGTATCAGCCAGACTTTACCAGCAAGAACATGACTCTGAGCATGGATGTCCACACCACTGATCTTGCAGGCAAGGGCATCTATCACATCAATGACTTTGTTGGCATTACCACCAAAGACTTCAAGGAGATTGGTGCTCAAATTAAGTCTGAGCACTGGGACCGCAGCAACTGGAACACTTCCCAGTACACCAGCCTGTTTGGCAACAGCGTCAACTCTGGCGAGACCATGGTTTCTCTCTCCGAGCGCCCTGGTATCAACATTGCACAGGCATCTGCAATTGCCGCTGCATCTACCCTTTCTGTAAAGGACGCTATCTCTGGAACCGTTACTGACTACACGTACGACTCCGCTAATCCAGGCGCAACCACCCCTGTTATGCAGCGTGGAGACACCGCAACTGTTCACATTGCTGTCCGCAATAACACCGGTAACACTGCAAATACCACGCAGCTATTTGTTCCTTTGCTCTCCAAGTCTGCAAACCGCGGTGCTGGCATTAACCCAGAGGGTGCAACTCAGCTTCCTCTTACACTTGAGGGCGTAAGTTCTTCTTCCAACTTCTCTTACCAGTACATCAAGCTGAACCCTGGTGTTACCTACACTGCAAACCATGCTCCACAGCCTGGCGACTA
>CAUUUQ010000056.1:0-4905 GCA_963548345.1 uncultured Atopobium sp.
GGGTCAAAAATCATGTCGCCTGCAGGGCAGCCGTTTGCATCGTAGAAGCGGCGAATGTGCTGAATGCCTGGAACAGTACGCTTGTAAGCCATCTCGGACAGCTTAATAACAGGAGTCCAAGGCTCATCAGCAGACTGACGACGAGCGGTTAGCTTGTAGACGCCGCCAAGCGAAGGCTGAGGATCGCAGGTAGCAAGCTTGGTACCAACTCCAAAGGCGTCAATAGGTGCGCCCTGAGCAAACAGCGACTGGATAGTGTACTCGTCAAGATCATTTGAAACAGAAATCTTGATGTATGGAAGGCCAGCCTCATCAAAGGCCTTACGAGCCTCCTTGGAAAGGCGTGCGAGATCTCCAGAGTCAATACGGACAGCACTCAGGCGCTCGCCGCGCTCCTCCATCTCTTTTGCCACAATGATGGCGTTCTTGATGCCTTCGTGAACATCATAGGTATCAAGCAGAAGTGAGCAGTTAGTTGGGCTAGATTTTGCAAACGCCCTAAAGGCATCAAGCTCAGTATCAAACGACATTACCCAAGAGTGTGCGTGGGTACCAAAAACAGGAATGCCGTAAATTTTGCCAGCAAGGACATTTGAAGTGCTTGAAGCACCGGCAATATAGGAAGCACGAGCAACTGCCAAGCCACCATCTGGACCTTGGGCACGACGCAGGCCAAAGTCAGAGACGGGATTGCCTTGAGCAGCCTTGATAACGCGAGCGCACTTAGTTGCTGCCAAAGTCTGGAAGTTGACCAAGTTTAGCAGGGCGGTCTCAATGAGCTGACAATCAACAATAGAACCCTCAACGCGGACCATAGGCTCACGTGGGAAAACAAGCTCTCCCTCGGGGATTGCATCAATGGTTACATTAAGCTTGTGGTTACGCAAAAACTCAAGGAATGCTGGCTTAAAGAGACGACCGCCACCAGGAGAATTAATGCTTGCCAGGTAGTCAATATCGTCGTCTTCATAGACAAAGTTTTCAACTAAGTCAGCAATTTGACCAGTTCCACAAGAAATCGCAAATCCACCATTAAAGGGGTTCTCGCGGAAGAATGCGGTAAAGCATGCCTCTGCATCAACAAGACCGGCTTCCCAATAACCTTGAGCCATCGTGAGCTCATACAAGTCTGTATTAAGGCTAACGTCTGAGGGTTTGGTACGATCAGTGAGTGACATAGTTGCTCTTTTCGATTGGTCAAAAACTGACGGTGAGACGATATATCTAGAGTAGCAGTCCTACAAAATAAATTGGCTTACAACAAAGATAACTGCGAGAATTACCACAGTTCCAATAACAATTTTTTGCCCCAGAGGCATCTTAATGTCTTCGTCGTCCTCATCGGGCTCCATAAGAGCGCGTCCCTTGGCGCGCTGCTCCTGAATGCGACGAATCTGCTCAGCTTCCTGCTGAGCCGCCTTGCGTGCGGCACGCTGTTGAGCTGCAACAAGTTGAGCATCTTCTTCGGCGGCGGCTGCCTCTGCCTCTGCTTGCGCTGCTGCTTGGGCTGCACGGGTCTTCTCGGCACGAAGCGCCTCGAGCTCCCTGCGCTCCTTCTCTGCGCGAAGGGCTTCAAGCTCGGCGCGCTCCTTCTCTGCGCGAAGGGCTTCAAGCTCAGCGCGCTCCGCGTCCGTGAGCGCGGCCGCCTGTGGCGCTGGAGTGGTTTGGAGCTCTTCGGGTTTCTCGACAGACATGGTTACTCCTCGGTTTGCGTATCGGGGATACTGGTGGTGGTAGATGCATCGGCGTTGCCAGTAGCGCTGGAGTCGGCGATGATGCCGCGAGGCGAGCAAAGCTTGAGCGCGGGGCCTTCAACGCCCGTTGCGTCAAAAGCTGGCACAAAACTCTCTGAGACCGTTCCACCCTCCTGCCACCACAGGTTCTCAAAGCCCAGGTCATCCGCATGACAGAGCACCAGCTCGTACTCCTCATCAGAAAGCGTTCCAGAAAGCGGACCGCCAGCTGCACGCATGCGCTCATTGGGCGTGTACTGATTCATGATTGATACGTCCACATCATTATGACAAAGATTCCAGACGCGGTTGAGCACCTCACAGGAATCGTCCGCGTGCGTAGGCATGACCAGGTGACGCACAATAATGCCCTGCAGCATGCGTCCGTCATCGTCAAGTTTGCGACCGCCGCGACTCATCACTGAGTCATACATAACTTCAAGCGCGGCCATGGACATCTCTGGATAATCCGCCGCGTACGAGAGTTCTTTTGCCAGCTGAGGATCAGCATATTTGACGTCCGTCAGCCAAATATCAATGACGTCCGAGACTTTCTGCACCACCTCTGGCAGCTCATATCCCGAGGTATTGCACACAATCGGGAGCGTGAGCCCCGCCTCTTTTGCCAGCGTTACCGCCTCAATAATGTGTGGCGAGAAGTGCAGTGGTGTCACAAGGTTAATGTTAAGTGCGCCCTGAGCCTGGAGTTCAAGCATCATCTGAGCAAGGCGTTCGGTTGTGACGGGCTTGCCAAAACCCTCCTGCGAGATCTGATGGTTCTGACAGAACACGCATCTAAGCGGGCAGCCGGTGAAAAAGATGGCGCCTGATCCAGCCTCTCCCGAGATGGGAGGCTCCTCCCAGAAGTGCAGCGCCGAACGAGCTACACGAATAGTGCATGAAGCTCCGCAAAGACCAGCTTTACCAGCGTTTCTTTGAGCATGGCAACGCCTTGGGCACAGTTCGCAGACGTCGTAGGCAGAAAACGTAAGGGTATGAGGTGATGGTGCGCTACCCAAGGGTTTCTCGCCTCCCGTCGTATCTGCCCAGGCAGATGGTGGTATAAAAAACGCGCAGGGTCTCTGCGCGCGTCAAAGTCATGGTGGAGATAAAGGGATTCGAACCCTCGGCCTCTGCCTTGCGAAGGCAGCGCTCTCCCAACTGAGCTATATCCCCGTTGCGGTACTTATTGTGGCAATCAAGGGCAGGTATGTCAATGATTATGCGAGCGGAATGAGCGGCTGTAGGCTTGCGAGGAGGCTCGTGGCGTTTCCGCGGACCGTCGCGACTCTTCCGCGGACTGTCAGCGCTCTTCCGTGAGCCGTCGCGACTCTTCCGCGAGCCATCACAATTTAAACACAGACTGCCTAGTCACAAAAATATCCTTCCCCGCAGTCATCTATGAACCCACCTTCATAAGGTGGGCGCCGCGCTCGAGCGTTCCAGCTTCCTTAACAACGAAGGATGCCTGTACTGAACACGAGATTAGGCTCCCTGAAAAAACTTGTCGGTTCACCCAGTTTAGACCGCGGGAAAAGGACAATTCTTACTATAAAGAGATTATAAAAAGATTAAAGTCTTGACTTGTTTTTTAATGAGCAGCACAATTAAATGGTATGGATTTTAGCAGTTAAATACTGTTTTTTATTGGAGGGTATACGGCTTGAACCTCTGGGTAACCATGTTTTGTGTTTTCCTCTCAGCTGGTCTTGGTTCAGCTCTGATTACCCCTGCCGTTCGTCAACTGGCTTGGAAGCTTGGAGTTGTCGATAAACCCTCTGCACGTCGAGTCAATAAAAAACCTATTCCTCGCATGGGCGGCGTTGCAATTTTCTTTGGGTTAGCCGTTGCTATGCTGGTGCGTTATGGCGTTGAAGCAATCCTTGGGCATGCCGAGATTACGCTTTCTTCTCGCTATTATCTCAACGTCAACTTCTGGATTGTTGGCGCTGCATTTGCGGTAATTTTCTTGACCGGCTTGCTTGACGACATTTTTTCTCTCAAGCCTATTCAGAAACTCGCTGGTCAGGTAATTGCAGCGAGCATCGCGGCTGCAGGCGGTCTGATTATCGGTAACGTTGTTGATCCGTTTTCCGCATATGGTTTTGTGGATCTTGGCTGGCTCGCCTATCCAGCAACCGTCATTTACCTGGTTGCTTACGCCAATATCATCAACCTCATTGATGGTCTTGATGGACTTTCTGCAGGTATTTCCTGCATCGCATCAACCACGATGTTTGTGCTTTCCATTTGGGCGGGTCGCTTCGATGCAGCGCTTTTAAGTGCAGCTATCGCAGGCACCACGCTTGGATTTTTAGTTCACAACTCGTATCCTGCAACAATTTTTATGGGCGATTCTGGTTCGCTAACCTTGGGATTTGCTCTGGGAACAATTTCGCTTTTGTCCGTCACTCGTTGGGCGGGACTCACAACCATCATTGTTCCTCTCGTCGTTGCAGGTATTCCAATCATCGACACCTTCTCCGCGATTGTTCGCCGTACCCGCGCGCACGTCAGTTTTGCTACTGCCGACCGCGGGCACATCCATCACCGCTTAATGGCTCACGGTTATAATCAGCGCCAAGCGGTACTTTTGATGTACGGTTGGACTGCCCTTCTGTGCGTTGGTTCGCTCATTATGACGCAGGTCAACACGATGCCTCGCATTGCAATTTTTGTCATGCTACTTACTATGTCTGCTTTCTTTGCAAAGTATCTGCACCTCTTTGAGCCTGTTCTGCTTCACCATACTGATCCAAAGACTGGTGAAGACGAACTCATTACCCCTAAAGATCCAGGCTTCGATGAAGAGATTAAGCAACTCCATGAAGAAGAGCATGAACACATCGAAGAGCTTATCCACAGAGAACACAAGAGCGAATAAGCTGGGGAAACGACTGAGCTCTTCCCGCACCCACATCGATCGCCATGTAAGCTGTGACTACACGGGTTTCTCGGCCTCTGAACCGCGCGTTCTTCTCGCCAAGTGCGCAAATGACATGCTCTTCTCACTAAGGATGACTTTCCAACATTGCGCGCCTGAAAAGTGCAAAGAATCTGTATTTGAGGTACAGATTCTTTAACAAAATCAGGCAAATCCACAGTTTCTTTTTCATTTTTAGGCTTGAATTCTCATTGCTAGTGCAACAACAAAAGACAAGGTAGTGACCCA
>CAUUUQ010000057.1:0-4854 GCA_963548345.1 uncultured Atopobium sp.
ACGACATAAAAAATTTAATAAATCGAGCTTAAGGCTAAGAAAATCCGTTCTTTTGTAGTTCGGATTTTTTTAAACACTACATATTGTGGTCTTGCTCTACCAATTCTCATCTTTGTTAAACCCCAGCTAGACCATAAGAAAAATACTTGGTGTTGGAAAGTGTTTTCTAGTGTGTGTAAGTGTCGGAATGAGTTATATTTATTTCACGTTCAATCGACGGACTATGCCCAAGCATTGCCGCGCACACACAACACAAACACAGCCCGCGCGGCAAGGGGCGCCAACGTGAAAGGGGGAGACATGCTTACTGGTCAGTATCAGCGCTCGCTGGACTCCAAGATTCGCGTGACTCTTCCTGCAGCTCAGCGCAAGCAGCTTGGCGATGTTGTCATCTTGCTCCGTCGACAGGACGCGCTTTACGGCTACTCACCTGAGGCGTACGAGGCTTGGATTGCAAGTCTGAACCTCAACCCAAGGAACCGCGACGACGTCACAGCACTTCGCATGCTGAACGCAGCAGCAACAACCGTCGACATTGACTCGGCCGGCCGCGTTGCTCTGGGAAAGATTGACGAGTCCGATCCACAGGCTAGGGAGAAGCTCCAGCTTGACCGCGACGTCACCATTGTCGGTAACGGCGACCACTTTGAGATTTGGAACACCAACAAGTGGAACAGCCTCTTCTCGGCAGATGACCGCGTTGCAACGCTCGAGGACCTCATCTTTGGCGCCTAGTGAGGCGAGAAGATCGTGAAGGTAGAAGACGGTAACTTGAAAGTCGAATATCGGCACCAACCAGTAATGCTTGCAGAAGTGCTGTGCGAGCTGGACCCCAAGCCAGGTGAAGTTGTTTGCGACTGCACCTTGGGAGGAGCGGGCCACACCGTAGAGATGGCAAAGCTGATTGCTCCAGACGGTCTTTCCATTGGAATTGACCAGGACGCAATGGCTCATCAAGCAGCAGCTGCTCGCCTGAAGCAAGAAGTACCAAACGCGGAGTTTTTACCGCTTAAGGGAAACTTTGGCGACCTCGACGAACTTCTCGTCTCTGCAGAAGTCCCCGGAGTTGACTGTTTCCTCTTTGACATTGGTGTTTCTTCTCCTCAGCTTGATATCCCAGAGCGAGGCTTTTCGTACCACGAAGACGCCCCGTTGGATATGCGAATGGACCCGGGCAAACAAACTCCAACTGCACAAGAGGTCATCAACACCTACAACGAAGCCGACCTCGCCCGAATCCTTCGAATTTACGGAGACGAGAAATTTGCCTCACGCATTGCACGACGCATTGTACAAACGCGAGAAAAGCGTCCCATCCAAACGACGCTTGAGCTTGTTGAGGTAATCAAGGCAGCAATTCCCGCAGCAGCGCGTCGTCACGGCGGACATCCCGCCAGAAAGACGTTCCAAGCACTTCGTATTGAAGTAAACCACGAGCTTGAGGTTTTGGAGCGCGGACTACGCTGTGCAATTGCCTGGGCTAATCCAGGAGGCAGGATTTGCGTTATCTCGTACCACTCGCTTGAAGATCGCATTGTCAAGCACGTGTTCTCCGAGCTGAGTCAAGGTTGTATCTGCCCGCCAGACCTTCCGGTTTGTATGTGCGGTCAAGTGTCGATAGTTGACGTGATTACGCGCAAACCTCTTGTGGCCACTCCAGAAGAGATAGAGCGCAACCCAAGGGCGAGAAGTGCCCTGATGAGGGTAGCGGTTAAACGCGACCCAGAGAAATGAAGTACCCCATAGCACTTGTTGCTTGTTGTTAAGAAGTTTTTGAAGGGATTGAAGTTTAATGGCACGTTACGGATCAGAAGCTGTAGCACGCACAACTCAGTTTGAGCATGAGTACGCTCCTGAACAGAGCACTCGCACATCTTTTGAGGTTGTCCCTGGTGGCGGCCTTGATGCTGATGCTCGTCGTGGCGTAAGCAGCCAGTTCATCCAGCGTGTCAAGCTTATTGCTGTTGCTGCAGCACTCTTCCTGACACTTGGTGTTGTCCGTATTGGCATCTCTACCGCTACGGTTTCTACTCTTCAGGCTAATAACGTCATCAGAAATGAAATGCGCGCAACAACTGCAACTAACGATTCCCTGCGCGTTTCTCGCTCCTTGCTTGCAAGCACAACACGCATTGAACGCATTGCTACTCAGAATTATGGTATGACTCTTGAGACAAATCGTCCTGTTGTAGATGTAAGCAACAACGCTTAGGCGTAAAATATACGTTGTGAGTACGCAGAATCGACATACTCGCGCATCGCGCAGAAAAACTCCTGAGGCCTCGTACGACGAGGCCTCTCGTGTGCATTTTCGTGGTCATCGTGGTAGCAGCGGTGGCTCGGATGGTGTTGGCCCTGAAGGTAGACTCCGTCGCGTAGCAGCTGCTATGGCCATTATGGTGGCACTTGTTGTTCTGAGACTTGCATGGCTGCAAATCTTTACGGCAGCAGATCTTGCAAAGGGTGCCGAGAATAACCGCACCAACGATATTGTCTTGCACGCTCGTCGCGGCACCATTTACGACCGCAACGGCAACGTCTTAGCCATGAGCGTTGACTGCAAAGACATCTATGCCAATCCTTCAGAGATTAAAGACGCAAGCTCCGTAGCTCAGGTTTTTGCCTCGCTCTTAGGCGGAAGCCCTTCAGACTACCTTGGAGACCTGCAGCAAGACACCACCTTTGTCTATGTGCGTCGTCGTGTTGACACTGATACCGCTTCTAAGATTGAAAAAGCACTTGACGAGAAAAACCTCAAGGGCGTCTATTTTGTTAATAACACCAAGCGTGTCTATCCATATGGCAACGTTGGCGTTCAGATTCTAGGCTTTGTAAACGCTGATAATGAGGGCGCTTCTGGCCTGGAGTATTACTACAACGATATCCTTGCGGGTACTAACGGTCACATGATTGTAGAGACCGGTGCAGGTGGTACGCCAATTGCGGGCGGTACTTCAAACATCACTGAGGCACAAAACGGCCAGGATATTGTTCTTTCCATTGATATTGAGCTGCAGAAGAAGGCTGAAGAGCAGCTTACTGCTGCAGTAAAAGATATTGAGGCCCAGCAGGGCGGCTCAATTATGGCCATGAATCCTCGTACCGGAGAGATTTATGCCGCAGCTTCGTACCCTCTGCCAGATTTTAAGAGCGATAACGGCGTTGACTACGAATCCCTCAACCTCAAGCTTGTCTCAAGTATCTATGAGCCAGGCTCCGTATTTAAGGTAATCACCACCTCAATTGGTATAGATGACAACCTCTTTGGTCCAAATTCAACCTTCAATATCCCAACCGAGCTCAAAGTTGGCGATAACAAGGTTACCGACGACGATTGGCGTACCAGCGCCATGGACATGAGCGTAAGAGAGATGCTCAGGCGTTCCTCTAACGTTGGTATGGCCTTCCTTGAGACGCAGCTCATAGGCGATGAGCGCTTTGCGGCAGGAATTGATAAGTTCGGCATTGGACACGCCACAGGCATTGACTTCCCAGGTGAGGCTACAGGAATTGTCCGCTCTCTGGACGAATACGAAGGTCCAACTGGCGGAAACATGGCGTTTGGTCAGGGTCTTGCAATTCCATTTATCCAGGTTATTCGCGCGTACACCGCTGTTGCCAATAAGGGAACTATGGTGACTCCGCACTTTATGGTTTCTAAGGGCGGCCAAGAGGTTACCTGGCCTACTAAAGACGTTATTTCTGCTTCCACAGCATCAGCCGAGCTTGACATGATGACTACTGTTGTCAAAGAAGGCACCGGTGTTCGCGCAGGTATCTATGGCTATACCGTTGCTGGTAAAACAGGTACTGGCCAGCAGGTTGTGGAAGAAACCGGCTCGTACGGCGAGAATTCCGGTTTTGTTGCTTCTTTCTGCGGAATCGTGAACCCTTCAGAATCTGATTTGATGGTTTACGTTGGACTTAACGATACCCACCAACTTGCATCGCAATCTGCTGCTGTGGTCTTCTCGCAATTTGCAAAAGACGCAGCTACACGCCTTAATATTCAACCAATCAATAACTAGGAGAGCTCATGGTTAAGCTTTCGGTTGAACAGATAGTCGCAGCTACTCACGCACAGCTGCTCCACCGCGGAACCCGCGAGGTTGCGGGTTCGGCCGTCATTGACTCCCGTGAGGTCCAGGAAGGCTCGCTCTTCGTGGCCTTTGCTGGCGAGAAGGTCAATGGAAACTCGTATCTTTTATCTGCTGCCCAGGCGGGCGCTGCTGTTGTAGTGGCATCTGAGCCTGTAGCAGACAATCTGCTCGACAACCTGGCCGCCACCGGAGTTAGCGTTCTTGAAGCCGCTGACGATGACTGTGAGGCGTTCCTGCTTGCCCTTGCCGCCGCCTGGCGAGAAGCCCATCCAAACTGGCTGGTTGTGGGCGTAACTGGATCGGTCGGTAAGACTACCACCAAAGAAATGCTTCGCCGCGGCATCGGAGCCACCCGCCGTGTGCATGCTACCGCCGGCAACCACAACAACCTTATTGGCCTGCCACTCACGGTACTTTCTACTCCAGAAGACACCGAGGTACCTGTGCTTGAGCTGGGCATGAATCATGCCGGTGAGATTACCAGGCTTACCTCTGTTGCTCGTCCAACTGTGGCGGTCATTACCAACGTTGGTACCAGCCACATTGGTCTTCTCGGCAGCAGAGAAAACATTGCGCGCGCCAAAGCAGAGATTGTATCTGGCATGCGAGCATTTGGCTTAATTGAGCCTACGCTTATTCAGGCTTCGGCAGGGGACTACACCAAGTTCATTGCAGATGAGTTTGCTCGCCCTGCTCACGTTGTTTGTAAGACAGTGGGCGCAACAGAGACTGACGTCATGAGCGCACAGCAGGT
>CAUUUQ010000058.1:0-4740 GCA_963548345.1 uncultured Atopobium sp.
TCAGTGATAAGGGACTCGTCCATATTGAGCAGCGTTGTTCCCTCTTCTACTGCAATGAGCTTTTGGATTTGCTCGTTAGTAACGTGCTCTGTGGGCTCAACCTGAATGTTGGTAATAGCAAAGACTGAGGAAGAGCGTAGGACGAGAAAAGCGATGCCAGCAAGAATGGCCAGACTCATCAAGACAATGAGAACCGTACGTACTGCCTTAAACGATACTTTTCTGCTGTGTTTAATACGCTCGGCACGAGCCTGAGCAGCAGTTTTTGTAGCGTTATTTGGCTTTTTAGTAGAAATCTTTTTAGTAGAGGGCTTGGCATCAGAACCTGTAGCCTCAACCTTTGGCTTAGGCTTAAAAGCCTTGCTCATAAAAGAAGGCTTGGTTGCCCCTGCCGCCTGAGTAGTTCCAGACGATAAAGGCTCCCTCTTTGTGCCCTTACGGCGTGTTGGTTGCTTTGAAGTATCTTCTGCCATATCTTCCCTATGCCCCAAAACCCAGAAGTTTAACCTCTGGCTGAAGATCAATGTCAAACTTTTCTTGCACGGCTTCGTGTGCCCTGCGCATGAGCGCAATAACGTCTGAGGCGGTTGCGTTGCCGGTATTCACAATAAAGTTTGCATGAATATCGGAAATCTGTGCGCCACCCTCTGTGGCTCCCTTAAGACCGCACTCTTCAATAAGTGCCCCGGCAGACCTGCTGCCTGGATTCTTAAAGACAGAACCGCAGCACAACTGTCCTGTTGGTTGCGTATTTCTCCTGCGCTGCAAAAGCGTGTCCATACCAAGAGCAACCTTAGGGCGATTAGACGGTGTCAGCGCAAACGTTGCCTCAAGAATAATCTCGTCTGGTGCAAACGTGGTATAGCGATAACCCCACTCAATCTCAGATGCGTCGTAGCGTACAAGACCCTTGCCAGGCTTAAGTACCACACAATCGCGGACGGCTTTGCCAATCCAATCATGCCTGGTACCCGCATTCATAGAAAGCGCGCCACCAATGGTTCCAGGGATACCAGCACACATCTCAAGACCAGAAAGACCTGCTTTCATGGCCTCGTTGCAAACACGTGCTGTAAGCGCACCTGCACCTGCAGTAATGAGGTTATTCTCGCCAACTGAAATGGTAGAAAGCTCATCGTCGAGCACAATAACGCAGCCGTTGTAGCCCTTATCAGAGACAAGGATGTTTGAACCTTTGCCCAAAAGCACCCAATCAACTCGATTAGCTGCAAGCACCTCAAGCACACGCACCAACGCCGCATGGCTGTGAACAGCAGCAAAGAGCGACGCCTTACCACCAATCCTAAAGGAAGTATGATGGCTCAGCGGCTCATCTTGCTTAATTGTTGCATCAAGAGCCCCAGAAAGGCTTACATAGGCGTTAAACAAGCTCACAGCAAAGGCCTTAGTTGCTCTGAAGACGCTCTTTGAGTGCGCGGATAAACATTGGGCCAATCTGAGTGACGTCTCCTGCGCCCTGAGTAATCAGCAGATCTCCTGGCTGAACCGTATCAAGAAGGTCAGCGATAAGATCGCGGCGAGAAGGGATATAGCGCACGTCAGGAACAGTATTGGCAGCCTGAACTCTTGAAGAGACGGTCTTGCCTGAGACGCCTGGAATAGGAAGCTCACCTGCGGAGAAGACATCCATGACGCGCAACACGTCAATGCCGTCAAATGCGTGAGCAAACGAATCTGCCAAGTCCTGTGTTCTGCTATAGCGATGTGGCTGGAAGACAACAACAACGCGCTTAAAACCAAGAGGAAGAGCTGCAGACATGGTTGCTGCAATCTCAGTTGGATGGTGGCCGTAATCGTCTACAACGGTAATACCGTTGATGTCGCCTACGTGTGTAAAGCGACGGCGTGCGCCCTTGAACTGCGAAAGCGCCGCTGCGGCCTCCTCAAGATCAAAACCAAGAGCATCAGCAACAGCAATTGCCGCGGTTGCGTTAGCAACATTGTGCTTACCTGGGTTCGCAGGAAGCACCACAGAGATGGTTTGACCAGATGGCGTCTTGATAGTCAAAGGATTCTCAATTCCAGCTTTTCTCTCCTCCTGTGTGCAAACAAAATCGCAGCTTGAATCAAAGCCGTAGGTAACTACGTGCCTACCAGTTGACTGAGCAAGCTCAACGTAATGAGGATTATCGCCGTTGATAACAACGGTTTCTTCCTTATCAAGCAAGCTCATAAACTCACAGAAGGTCTTCTCGATGTTCTCTAGAGAGCCATAGTGGTCAAGGTGGTCTGCCTCAATATTGGTGACAACAACCACGTTAGGGTTGAGGAACATAAACGAACCGTCAGACTCGTCCGCTTCGCAGACAAAGTACTGGCCATTACCGTTTTTTCCGTTGGTGTCGTAGCCCTCAACAACACCGCCAATCAAAAATGAAGGATCGGCGCCCAGCTTATCCAGCATGGTAGCAACCATGGAAGACGTGGTGGTCTTGCCGTGAGTGCCCGCAACAGCAATAGTCTTGCGACCGCGTGAGAGATACGAGAGCATCTTAGCGCGAGGCCAAATAGGAATGGAAAGCTCACGTGCGCGAATAACCTCTGGGTTTGTCTCTGGGATTGCGGTAGAGGTAACAATGACATCAGGCATCACAGCGTCAATGGTAGACGCGGTGTGGCCGATGCTAACCTGGATACCTGCATCTTCAAGCTCTCTAACATAATGCGAGCTCTTTAGATCGGAGCCGGTAACGGTGCAGCCGCGCTCGTGCAGAACAAGCGCAATTCCGCTCATGCCTGCGCCACCAATTCCAATAAAATGTGCACGCGAGATGGTTTTCTCGCCCATGGAATCTGCCATAAGAGAGCCTTTCCAAGTATTGTTATCGTTTGAGTCTTGGACATACCAAGACATGTTTACTCTAACGCAAAACCGAATGTTTTATGCGCCACAAACGGCACTTTCCACAGCGTCAGCCACAAGAGATGCGGCGCTACGCTGGTCAAGTGTGGCAGCAGCCTCAGAAAGCTTTTTGCGCTGATCTTCGTTGTCTACCAGCTCAAACAGAGCTGTCGAGAAGGTCGTGGTGCCCACCTGGTTATCTGGCACCAGAATGGCTGCTCCCGCATCCGACAACAGATGTGCGTTAGTAGTCTGATGATCTGCTGTTGCCAAAGGATACGGCACCAAAATGCTAGGGAGCTCTAAGGCTGCAATTTCGGCCACAGAGGATGCTCCAGAACGAGAAACTACCAGGTCAGCTGCTGCAAGCATGGCGCCCATATTGGAAATGTAGGGCTTAATCTCCCAGCGAGCAACCTCCTCGTCAGAAAGCTCCATAAGCGAGACAACCTCGTCGTAGAGCTTTTGGCCTGTTGACTGGATGATGCGAAGGTTAGGACGGGAAAGAAGCTCCTGCTTAAGTGCAGCAAATGTCTCGTTGATGCTACGTGCACCCAAACTACCACCAAAGATAAGCAGCAATGTTTGATTGTCTGCAATGCCCAGCTCTTGCCTAGAAGTGGCTCTATCAGCAGAAAGGACACTCTTTCGCACAGGATTTCCGGTAACCACAATGGTGTCCTGAGCTTTAACGCGTCCCTCAAAAGCCTTGCGAGCCTCTGGGAAGGCAATGCATACCTTAGAAGCTTTACCAGCAGAAACGCGATTAGCAAGACCTGTTACCGAGTTCTGCTCGTGAATCAAATACGGGATGTGCAGCTTAGCGCAAAGTTGAAGCAATGGCAGCTCAACATAGGCTCCAAAGCCAATTGCAACATCAGGAGCTCCCTGCTCTCTGAAACGCTTGTGAAGCTGCGACTTTGCGCGCTCAAGATTGTATGCCGCGCTAATGAGCGTCCAAGGACGTCTGCGATCAAAGCCATTTACATGGATAGGTACCAGCTCAAATCCTGCCTCAGGCACCAGCGTACCCTCAAGCTTATTGGGCTGACCGTAAAACGTAACCTGGTGACCACGCTCACGGAGCTCCTCAGCTAGAGCCAGAGCTGGGTTAATGTGACCTGCGGTTCCACCTGCAGCAATTGCAACAGAGAGTTTCTTCTGTTCTGCCATGCAATCCATCTCCTAGAAATCAGCTATCGACGAGGCCTGGTGCTATTTCCACGAAGCCTGTCCGATGCAGAAGGTCCCAAATCAATTCTGCGCCTTCCGGAGGCATCTGTCGTAATACGGCCTTGAGGGGCGTCGTCATCTCTTGAGCGCAAAACGCCTCGTGATGGGCGCGCGGAGCTTTGTGCGCTGCTCTTAGGGCGAGAAGAACGTGGGAGTGGCGTGCCTACTCCTACCCCACCGTCAACCATGGTAAGACCAGCAAAACCTGGAGCATCAAAGGTATCCTGCTCTTCAGCTATGCTCCAAGAAGCGCGCTGCCTATCGTACTCGGTTTCTGGAAGCCTTGACTGCCTTGAAACAGACATCAAAAGACCAACCATCAAGATACTGGACATGATGGTTGAACCGCCGTATGAGATAAACGGCAGAGGCTTACCAGAAAGAGGCAAAAGGCCCAAAACACCACCGATGTTAACAAAGGCCTGGATAATAAACATAGAAGTACAACCTGCAGCAATAAGCCTACCGGTCAAATCTGGTGCATAGCGAGCAATCTTAAAGCCTGCCCATACCAGGGCGCCAAATACAGCCAAAAGACCCAAAACGCCAATAAAGCCCAGCTCTTCTCCAATAACCGCAAAAATAAAGTCATTGTGAGCCATAGGCAGATAGGAATATTTCTGGCGAGAAAAACCAAAGCCAAC
>CAUUUQ010000059.1:0-4685 GCA_963548345.1 uncultured Atopobium sp.
GTAGGCTAGAAGGTAGTAAGGAAATAGCCTTACACCACTTTTTGAGACGTAACTAAGATTTACAGATTCTTTGCAGAAATCAGGCGCGTGAAAGATAGACTACGTAGCCCTAAATTTTGAGCCTGAAAACTGCATCATGTCTGAGTAAATTTACTCAGACATGGCGAGAAAAACCGGCAAAACCACTCAGACATGGCGTGCTTTTCCGGCAAATAGTTCAGACATGGCGAGAAAATCAGGCTCCCTGGAAGGGTGAGCTCGGACACGCTTTAAACCCCGCCTAAAAAGTGTAAAGAATCTGTGTTCGGGACACAGATTCTTTGATGAAATCAGGCAGAATCCACCGATTCTTTAACGTTCTCAGGCAAAAGTTACAGATTCTTTGCAGAAATCAGGCGTGCTAGCAGGCCAAGATAGAAAACTTAATCGGCAGAGCAGACTTGGCGAGAAAATCGGTCTTCTTGAGGTTGCAGTTATTGCACAGAGTGTGTAATAATACTCAGTATGTGCAATAAGTCGGGTGCTACGGTGTTGTTGTGTTGTTGTGTTGTTGTGCTGTCGCGCCACCCGCGCCGCTCACACGCGCCCGTGCATCCAGTACGTACCTGCAACCAGGAGAGGCTTCAGAAACGTATGACGCAAACATTGTCTGCACCTGCTGTTTTTTCAGCTTGCAAGCTTGATCGACGCACCGCAAGAACTCGCGCGGCGCTTAGAAAAGCCCTGGCAGAAGAGATAGACGCTACCGGCGACCTTACCTCCGTGACCGTCACGGGTGTAACGGAGCGCGCCGGCCTCACGCGTCGAACTTTTTATTCCCACTACAAAGACATTCCTGACCTGGTGCTCCACATCGAAAAGGAAGCGCTGGCAGAGCTCCGACCTGCTGTCGAGCAGCTTGCTCGCGTGAACCTTGTCGAGCTCAAGGAGGCCATTGACTCCTACAAGCCATGCCCCGGTGCAACGGAGATGCTCCGAAGCATTCGCAAGCACGGCTTCTACTTGCGTCCTTTGCTGGGCAACGGCGGCGACCCTGCGTTCCAGGACAAGCTAAAGCACCTGGTACACGAGGTTATCGCCCAGCGCGCCCTGCACGATCTTGATCCGCGTGCACTTGGTCCCTTCTTTGACTACTATCTGACCTTCGCAATTTCTGCCGAGGTCGGCGTCCTTATCCGCTGGTTAATCGGCGGCATGCGCGAGAGCGACGAGCAGATGGCGGGCCTTATGACTGGCCTCATGTTTGTTGCACCTGGCGATCTGTACGGCAAGCCAATTAAGCTAGACGTTCCACGATTTGCGCTTGCAACTCTTGTTCTCGGAGAGGAAAACAATGATTAGTCCAAAGTTTGAGCTGGTAGAGAACGGTGCAGAGCTTGCACCAAACGTCCCACTTGACCTGTCTCAGGCCCACCTTATGCTGGGCATCGACGTTGGTTCCACAACGGTAAAGCTGTCCGTCATCGACGAGGACGGTACGCTGGTCTACGCAAACTACGAGCGCCACCACACGGATGTCCGCGCAACGGCTCGCTCCCTGTTCGTTAAAGCTCAGAAGCACATTGGCGAGACACCCATGTACGCCGCAATCACCGGTTCCGGCGGAATGCTGCTGGCGCAATGGCTTGACCTGGAGTTTGTCCAGGAGGTCATCGCTTCCAAGCGCGCTGTTGAGACGCTGATTCCTCAGACCGACGTAGCCATTGAGCTGGGCGGCGAGGATGCAAAGATCATCTACTTTGACAACGGCATTGAGCAGCGCATGAATGGTACGTGCGCTGGTGGTACCGGCGCGTTTATCGACCAGATGGCGTCTCTCCTTAAGACCGACGCAACCGGCCTCAACGAGCTGGCAAAAGACGTCAAGCAGATCTACCCAATTGCATCTCGCTGCGGCGTTTTTGCTAAGTCCGACGTTCAGCCGCTGCTCAACGAGGGTGCTGCTCCTGCCGACATCGCAGCCTCCATCTTCCAGGCCGTTGCAAACCAGACCGTTTCTGGCCTGGCTTGTGGTCACCCTATCCGCGGCTACGTCGCGTTTCTCGGCGGCCCTCTGCAGTACCTCTCTGAGCTGCGTCGTCGCTTCTACATCACGCTTAACTTGGACGACGAGCACATCGTCTTGCCACAGAACGCCCACCTCTTTGTTGCAACGGGCGCTGCTCTGGCGGGCGAGTCCGACCGACCAATCACCTTTACGCAGGTCATGGAGGCGCTGGACAACCTCAAAGACATCCAAGGTTCAGAGGTTGCTCGTCTTGACCCACTTTTTGCTACCCAGCAGGATTTTGACGACTTCAAGGCTCGTCACGACCAGGAGGTAGTGCCAAAGGGCCAGCTGGCCAACTATCACGGCCGCGTATTCATCGGCATTGACGCAGGTTCTACCACCATGAAGGCTGCTGTTGTTGGCGAGAAGGGCGAGCTGCTTTACACCTGGTACGACAATAACAACGGCGATATCCTGGGCACTGCTCGCAAGATTATGGACTCCATCTATGACGAGATGCCTTCCGACTGCATTATTGGCCACGTTACAACCACAGGTTATGGCGAGGGCATCCTGATTGAGGCTCTGCGTGCAGACTCCGGCGAGATTGAGACCGTTGCTCACCTGCGCGGCGCTAAGGCATTTGTCCCAGACGTTGATTTCATTCTTGATATTGGCGGCCAGGACATGAAGTGTCTGCAGGTCAAAGATGGCGTTATTGAGCACATCATGCTGAACGAGGCTTGCTCTGCAGGCTGCGGCTCCTTTATTGCGTCCTTTGCTGACTCCATGAAGATGGACGTTCGCGAGTTTGCAACCGCTGCAACTAAGGCAAAACTCCCAGTTGACCTGGGCTCTCGTTGTACCGTCTTCATGAACTCCCGCGTTAAGCAGGCGCAAAAGGAAGGCGCAACCATCGGCGACGTTGCTGCTGGTCTTTCATACTCCGTCATCAAGAATGCCCTGTTCAAGGTCATCAAGCTTCGCGACTTCAGCGAGATTGGCGAGCACTGCATTGTTCAGGGCGGCACCTTCATGTCCGATGCAACGCTCCGCGCCTTTGAGCTGCTCACCGGCAGAGACGTCATCCGTCCCGACATCGCAGGTGTCATGGGTGCCTACGGCGCCGCTCTTCTCGCCCGCGATCGCGCAGGTATTGATGGCGTATCCACCCTGCTTGACCGCGAGTCCATCGACAATTTGCAGGTCAAGCTTACCAACACGCACTGCCGCATCTGCCCTAACAGCTGTATGCTTACCATCAACGATTTTGGTAGCGGTCACAGGTTTATCACTGGTAACCGTTGCGAGAAAGGCGCAGGTAAGAAGCGTGGAGCCAAGAAGAACGAGGCACCAAACGTCTTTGCGTTCAAGAACAAGCTGCTGTTTGACCGCGAGTCGCTTCCTGCTGACGAGGCTCCACGCGGCACCGTTGGTATTCCTCGCTCGCTGAACATGTACGAGAATTATCCGTTCTGGCACACGTTTTTCACCAAGCTGGGCTTCTCGGTCATTTTGTCCGACCAGACCACTGCAAAGACGTACGACGCAGGTATCGAGTCCATGCCTTCCGAGTCCGCCTGCTATCCTGCAAAGCTTTCTCACGGCCACATCATGAATCTGCTGGCCAAGGACCCAGACTTTATTTGGATGCCGTGTATTCGTTGGGAGCGCAAGGAGGACGACTCCGCAACCAACCACTACAACTGCCCAATTGTCATGAGCTACCCTCAGGCGCTGGGCCTCAACGTGGATGAGCTCTCCGATCCGTCCATCCAGTACATGGCTCCGTTCATTCCGTACGACAAGAAGAACGAGCTCAAGCGCCGTTTGTACGAGCTCATCAGTGAACAGCGCGAGAAGGACGCCCAGGCTGGTAAGGGTCGCTTCCGCGGCGAGCACATTACGCGCGCCGAAATTGATGCCGCTGTTGAGGCTGCATGGCAGGAAGATATCAACGTCAAGGACCAGATGCACCGCGCAGGTGACGAGGCTCTTGCGTGGATTGAGGAGCACGACGCTCACGGTATTGTTCTTGCAGGTCGCCCATACCATAACGACCCAGAGATTAACCACGCCATCCCTGAGCTGGTCTCTTCCTTTGGCTTTGCCGTTCTTACCGAGGATTCTATTGCTCACAAGATGATGCCTGAGCGCCCAATTCGTATTGTTGACCAGTGGATGTACCACTCGCGTCTGTATCGTGCGGCTCGCTTTGTTGCGTCCCGAAACGACCTGGACCTCATTCAGCTCTTCTCGTTTGGTTGCGGTCTTGACGCACTGACTACCGATCAGGTCCAGGAGATTCTTGAGGCTTCGGGCAAGATTTACACCATGCTTAAGGTTGACCAGGTCTCCAACTTGGGCGCAGCGCGTATTCGTATCCGTTCCCTGATGGCTGCCCTGAACGAGCAGCAGGCAGAGCTGGAGCGACTTACAGCTGCCGGCCTGGTTACCGAGGCTGTCCCACAGGGCGTTCGCATGGCAGATGGCTCTCTGGAAAAGGCCAGAAGCGCAAGTTCTTCTCGCCGCGCACCAGTGTACCGCGAGGCAGAATCTGCAGCTTACGAGAAGGTCCGCTACACCAAGGAGATGCAGGAAGCGGGTTATACCATCCTGGCTCCGCAGATGGCGCCGATCCACTTTGAGCTGGTAGAGGAGCTGCTGAAGGGTGCGGGCTACAACGTTGTGCTGC
>CAUUUQ010000060.1:0-4487 GCA_963548345.1 uncultured Atopobium sp.
TTCTTTACCAACGACGTGGATACCATCTCAGAAGCGCTTAATAACAGCTTTGCCAATCTTGTCTTGGCCTTTATTCAGATGGTTGGCACACTTGTGCTGCTCATTGTTCTTAACTGGCAGCTGACGCTTATCACTATCCTCTTCGACGTATTAATTGTGATATATGCGCGTTACGCAAGTAAGCGCTCGGCCAAGCATTATTCGGTACAGCAGAAGAGTCTTGGTGTTCTTAACGGCTTTGCTGAAGAAACTATCTCTGGTCTCAAGGTGGTTAAAGTTTTTAATCACGAAGATGCCAACTTTGCTGACTTCCAAAAGGTCAATGAAGAGCTCAGACACTCTGGAACAAACGCACAGGCGTATGCGGCAACTATGGTCCCTATCACGGTTTCATTGACGTACATCAATTACGCCGTGGTCACCGTGGTTGGCGCTCTGCTTGCTGTAAACGGACACGCAGACGTTGCAAGTCTTGCGTCCTACCTGGTCTTTGTTCGCCAGGCAGCTATGCCGTTCAACCAGTTCACGCAGCTCTCCAACTTCCTGCTCACCGCTCTTGCCGGCGCCGAGCGTATCTTTGCGGTTATGGAGATGGCTCCTGAGGTTGACGAGGGCAAGGTTGACCTGGTCCGCGTTAGTGGCTACGAATCCGGAGAGGAATCTTGGGCTTGGGTCAAACCGTCTGGCGAGAAAACCCCTCTTGCTGGAGACGTACGCTTTGATGACGTAACCTTCGGATATGACGATGATCAGACGGTTCTTGCAAACCTCACGCTGTTTGCAAAGCCTGGCCAAAAGATTGCGTTTGTCGGCTCAACCGGTGCTGGTAAAACAACCATTACCAACCTTATTAACCGCTTCTATGATGTTCGCAGTGGAACCATCACCTACGACGGCATTCCAATCAACGACATCAAGAAATCTGCGCTGAGGTCTTCACTGGGTATTGTTTTGCAGGACACGCACCTGTTCACAGGTACCATCGCGGACAATATTCGCTTTGGCAAGCTAGACGCCACTGATGACGAGGTTATTGCTGCGGCAAAGATTGCAAACGCGGACAAGTTTATTCGCCGTATGCCTCGTGGTTACAACACCGTACTTACCTCCGATGGCGCCAACCTTTCTCAAGGTCAGAGGCAGCTTTTGGCCATTGCACGTGCTGCAATTGCTGATCCTCCTGTTCTCATTCTGGACGAGGCAACCTCCAGCATTGATACACGTACCGAGGCACTTATCGAGAAGGGCATGGACGCCCTGATGGCAGGCCGTACCGTCTTTGTGATTGCTCACAGGCTGTCTACGGTTCGTAATTCTGATGCCATTATGGTTCTGGAGCATGGCCGCATCATTGAGCGTGGTACTCACGATGAGCTTATTGCCAAGCACGGAGAGTATTACCAGCTGTATACGGGATCGCGCGAGTTGGAGTAGGGGCGTTTTATGTTTGAAGCGTTAGCTGTGGCTCTTGGTGGAGCTTTGGGTAGTTTAGGCCGCTGGCAGTTGGGAGTCCTCTTTAAACAGTGGATTCCTAATCTGCCAGTTGGTACGTTTGCTGCAAATGTTGTTGCAGGTTTGATTATTGGCTTTGTAACAGGGCTTGATCTTGCAAGTCCACTTCAGCCACAGGTAAAGCTATTCTTAGCCGTGGGTCTTTGCGGAGGACTTTCGACCTTCTCGACCTTCTCAAATGAAACGTTGACGTTTATTCAAGCAGGTAACTGGACTGCTGCAGGAGTGAACATTGCGGTTAACGTTGTTACTTGCCTGGTTGCTGTATTCATTGGATTGAAATTATCAGCTTTTGTGTCGTAGCTTGATTATTCAATCGTCTAAATTAAAAGCTAGTTATCCGTTGTTGGATAGCTAGCTTTTAATTTGCTTTCTTATAAATGCCGCTGTTGCGTTTTATTTTGTCATCTTAGGCAGTACAAAGAGCACGATTCCCATGGTAACAAGAGGAATACAAGCTACGCACACAAGTACAAAGAGTGCATTCTGAGCTCCTGCAAGGGTGCTCGTAGCTAAGTCTGTAGCTCCAAGCTGAGAAGCCGCTACAACGCCAGAAATAACGCTGGTGCCCATAGCGCCAAAGAGCTGCTGCATTGTGTTAATAACAGCATTTCCATCAGCCTTGCGGTCTTCCGGTAAGTGTCCCAAAGCTACCGTAAAGTTGTTTCCCATCTGAAGTGCCTGACCAATGGCAAAGATGGCAAAAATGTATGTAATCATTTCTACGGTAAGCTGGTGAACAAAGAGCAGCAAAAGGAGCATGCTGGTAAGGCAGCAAAGAATGCCTGTAACAATAGGCTTTTTCGCTCCTAGCTTGTCTAAAATCTGGCCAGAAATTGGTGCCATAATTGCGCCAATAGCACATCCTGGAAGCATTTGCGCTCCTGCAGCAGTAGCACCTGCACCCAGTACTAGCTGGGAGAAGTTAGGCAGAAGATACGACTGACCAAGAATAATAAATTGCAGAGCAACAATAGCAAAGAGCGAAAGCACAAAGCCCTTCTCGCTAAATACCGCAAGATTAATGATAGGGATCTTTGGAGATTTATCCGATTGCTCCTGGTATTTAAAGGAATTCTCGTGACGCACAAAAAGCGCAAGCGAGCCCACAAAAATCACAATTGCAAGCAAAACAGGAATGCTAAGCAGGCCAAACGCGCTGGACTCGTCAATAACAAAGATAAGTGCAATAAAACTTACGGTAAGCAGCAGCCAGCCAAAGATATCAAAAGAGATCTCTTCAGTTTCATGGCTCTGTTGGATTGAACTAATTCCCAGAATAAACGCCACAATCAAGAAGGGGAGAAGACCGGCAAAGATCATTCGCCAGCCAAGATGTTCTGCAATCCAGCCACCAGCTGAAGGTCCTACTGCAGGTGCAACGGCGGTAACTAGCATGCCAATGCCCATCATGACACCCATATTTTTAAGTGGAGCCTGCTCGGTGATGATGTTGAACATCAGTGGTAGCGCTAGACCGGTGCCAATACCCTCTAAAATGCGTCCAAGCAGCAATAACATAAACGTCGGAGCAGCAAATCCACAAAGAATGCCGCTGATATAGAAGATCATGGCTACGGTAAAGATGCTTTTTGTCTTGAATCGTCTGTTTAAAAACGATGACATAGGCATGATGATGGCAAGAATTAAAAGGTACGAGGTGGTCATCCACTGTACCGTTGAGGTGCCAATAGAGAATTCTTCCATCAACGTTGGAAACGTCACGTTCATGGCGGTTTCTACGACAACTCCCGAGAAGGACATAATTCCTGTTGCAATTACAGAAAGAACAAGTTTTGCGTTGAGCTCTCTTTTAAACATTTAATCCCTTCTTTTCTCGGCGGTACATCGTAACACTATTCAAAGTAGGTTTTATGGCTGTTGGCGTATTCATCGTGGTTCTATAAGTAGGCAAAAAAACGGGGTGGTTTTAAACCACCCCGTTCTGCTTAGTGATATTGCGTGTTAGCAAGCTGTTTATTTAGCTTTGCCCTGGTTAGCAACAGCGTTAATCTTTGCCTCGATGACGGCTGGATCGCCAATATAGTGCTTGTCTACAATGTTCCAATCCTTGTCAAAGGTGTATGCGCAAGGAATGCCAGTTGGGATGTTGACCTCAAGAATCTCTTCTGGAGTGAGGTGCTCAAACTGCATAACAAGAGCGCGAAGGCTGTTGCCGTGTGCAGCAATAAGAACACGCTTACCTGCCTCAAGCTGTGGCTTGATCTCCTGCTCAAAGTAAGGCCATGCGCGTGCAATGGTGTCCTTCAGGCACTCAGTATAAGGAAGGTCCTCTGCTGGAACATCGCGGAACATTTCCTGAACGTGAGGATCGCGCTCGTCGCCTGGCTCAAGAGCTGGTGGCTGAACATCAAAGGAACGACGCCAAATCTTTACCTGCTCCTCGCCGTGCTCGGCAGCTGCATCAGCCTTGTTGAGGCCCTGAAGTGCACCATAGTGGCGCTCGTTCAGACGCCAGGTCTTATGAACAGGAAGCCAGTTACGGTCAAGCTCATCAAGAACATGATTCAGAGTGTGAATAGCACGCTTGAGCAGAGAGGTGTAGCAAACATCAAAGTCATAGCCAGCCTCTTTGAGAGCACGGCCGCCAGCTGCTGCCTCCTCGTGACCAGTCTCGGTAAGGTCAACGTCGGTCCAACCAGTGAACAGGTTGAGCTTGTTCCACTCAGACTCACCGTGGCGAACAATAACAAGGTGCATGTACTGATCTTCAGCCATTAGGCTTCCTTTCTACGCGTCAAACTTTGTGCGCCATACGTGGCAAACACCAAGCTTTTAGCAATACTTCACATACAGATGTAAGACAAAACGCTTACGTCTCATATTCTACCGCACACCGAAAAATACGTGCGAATCAATGTCTAAAAGATTTTCATATCGCCTGTGCCAACTTTGAACTGCCTCCCATTTCTTGGACACGAGAAATGGGAGGCAGTTCAAAACACACCTAAGTC
>CAUUUQ010000061.1:0-4377 GCA_963548345.1 uncultured Atopobium sp.
CCACTAGCTGCAATTCCAATAGCAATGTCGTTCTTGTTCAGGCCAATCTTCTTGAACTCTTCTTCGCAAAGCTCAAGAGAATCTTCCGCGCCTTCAACTGCACGTACAAAGGCCTTCTCGCCACCGGCGATAAGACCAACAACCACGTCAGGAGAAACGCCAAAAGTAGGCGGACACTCAACCGCGTCTAAAACACCCAGACGGCCTGAGGTTCCAGCGCCAAAATAGACGATTCTGCCGCCAGCTTCTAGCGAGGAAACTGCCCACTCGATTGCCTGTGCTACCTGCGGAAGAACCTCTTTGACGCCAGCTACCACGTTGAGGTCTTCCTGGTTCATAACGCTAACCAGCTCAAGCGGGGTCATCTGATCCAGGTCCATGGTGTTGGGGTTTCTTGTTTCGGTGACAAGTTTTGTTAAATCAATCACGTTTTCACCTTCTGTGTTGTGATTTTTACGCAATAACGTCGTTGGCTATACCAGGCAAATCTTGGTCAGAAGAAGGCGTGGCAACACGTTCAGCTGAATCCAACTTGCCAATATAGTTTGTCGAGAAACGCTTAACGCTCTTCTCGTAATTTCTGTTTACATATGCTGCAAAGAGTGCATCTACAACGTTGAGCTGGGCAATTCTTGAAGACATGGCGCCACTTCTCATAATGTGCTCAGTCTCTGCAACGCCCAAAACGTAATCGGAGCGGTGAATCAATTCTGAATCAATGCCGCCGCGAGTGATGGCAACCACCTTGGCACCGTTTGCCTTTGCAATCCAGGCACACTCAATGGCTTCTCGCGTAAGGCCTGAGTAGCTGATGACAATGGCAAGATCTTCTCGCCCCATGTTTTTGGCGTAGAGCATCTGAGAGTGGTAATCGTCGCTCAAGTTGCAGTTGATATTGAGGCGCATGAGTTTGAGCTGCAGATCTCTTGCAACCAGAAGCGAAGCTCCCATGCCAAAGAGGCAGATGGAATGGGCCTGCATCATGAGTGAAACAACTGAGTCAACAACCTGAGCGTCAAGCAATTGCCTGGTAAGCTCCAGCGAAGAAATGTTCTTTGCCGTAACTTTTTCGATGATCACATCAGTGGTGTCACCTGCGATAACGCCGCCGACAGCAATATCGTTGCTTTTATTGCTTACTGCCAGCTCGTAAATGAGCGCCTGCTGGAACTCTTTATAGCCACCGCAGCCAAGCTTCTTGCAAAGCCTGACAACCGTTGATGCAGATGTATACGTTTGAGCTGCTAGTTTATGGATTGATTGACCAACTGCCGCCTCTGGATCCGACAGAATATAGTCGACAATATCGCGTTCAGCTGAACTAGCATTCTTGCGATACTCTTCCAGACGTAGACGAACACCTCTCACGCAATCACCTCCGGCCGTTCAGTTGACTAAAACGTTTGACTATATTGTTTCACGATGCCATAAAAATTTCATCTGTAAAGTAGGCAGTGCCGTAAACGGTAGTATTGCATGCGCAAGTGTAAGCGCGCTCCGTGTGCGTTGCATGCGCGACTGCTCATGTTTTCCCAGCGTAATGCAGGGACAATTGTCGCAAAAACTGAGCCTTGCTTTGGGTACGTTACTATCACTTCATAAAAACTTTTACTACTGAGTAGACATTTGACCACGTAAAACCTGATTAAAATATTTCATCTTTGCCTAAAAAATTCAAATTTAGATACCATTGACAGCTTTTTTGATACCACTCGCAGTACGTTAACGTACCCATTATTTCATCTTGGACAAACTAGCTGCAATTTTGATGAAACGCACGTCATCATAAGCGCAAATTATCTCAGCCAATTGAGATAGCAGGTGTTTCACCTAAGGCAAAACCGAAGGAGACGATATGCGCACCAACGAAGATTTGCACCAGAATCAAAACGCTCACTCTGAGCACTCATCTAACGCAGGTTCCCCTGCTGGACAGACCAGAAGGCAATTTCTGAGCAGAAGCGCTCTTGGTCTAGCCGCTCTAGCAGGTCTTGGCCTTACCGCCTGCCAGACAAAGGGTGGCGCAACTGCTGCTAAGGGAACCGCAAAGAAGGTTGACTCTGTAGACGGAACCTTCCAGTACGAGAAGGTCTTCCCTGTTCTCAACGACAACGAGGCCTTTGACGACTCTCTTGTTACCAACCAGCTCAACAGCTTTGTTTGTTTTGCTGGTCAGGGCACCGTCTATGTAAAGAGCTCCGAGCCTCAGAGCTTTGCGCTCTTTGTAAACGGTCACCAGGTTCCAACCGACAAGCTTGACGGCTCCTCCTGGAACCAGATTGACATCTCTGATGTAACCGTCAACGGCGATAACCGCCTGCAGGTCAGCACCGTTAAAGAGACCCAGGCAACCTTTGAGGTCAAGATTGGCTACCCAACGCTTATTGACGGCACCAAAGATTACGCCGACAACGACAACTTCAAGCTGATTGACCAGATTATCAACGCAGAGATTGCCAACGGCTTCACCTCTGCCCAGCTGGTAGTTACCAGGTACGGCAAGATTATCAAGAAGACCAATTACGGTAACGTCAATTCTTACAACAAGGACGGCTCTCGTATCAAAGACGGCAAGGCTGTTGACGACAACACCCTCTATGACCTAGCCTCTAACACAAAGATGTATGCCACTAACCTGGCAATTGAGAAGCTGGTTACCGACGGTCAGCTGGACGTTTCCAAGAAGGTTCAGGAGTACATTCCAGACTTCAAGGATCAGGAGGGCGATAAGATCCTGGGCAAGAATGAGCTTACCGTTCGTGAGATTCTTGAGCACCAGGCTGGATTCCCACCAGATCCTCAGTACCACAACCGCAACTACAACCCAGAGAAGCCTGACGATCCACAGCCAAACGCAAACCAGAAGCTGTACTCTCAGAATCGCGATGAGATTCTGCAGAAGATTATCGAGACTCCTTTGCAATACGTCCCAGGTACTAAGACTGCCTATTCCGACGTAGACTACATGCTTCTTGGTTTTATCATCGAGAAGATCACAAATAAGCGCCTTGACCAGTACGTTAAGGAAGCTCTCTACGAGCCACTGGGACTCAAGAACGTCACGTTCAACCCATTAGACAACGGCTTCAAGGCTGACGGAATTGCAGCTACCGAGCTTAACGGTAACACCCGTGACGGCCTCATTACCTTTGACAACATGCGTACCGATACCATTCAGGGTACGGTCCATGACGAGAAGGCCTACTACGCCATGGGTGGCATCTCTGGTCACGCTGGTCTGTTTGCCAATGCTTCCGACCTGGCTGTTCTTGTCCAGACCGTTATGAACCGTGGCGGCTACGGCAACACCATGCTCTTCAGCGAGGACGTTCACGACCAGTTCATCAAGCCAAAGGACACCAGCGTCACCTACGGCCTGGGCTGGAGGCGTAAGGGTCACATTGGCTACCAGTGGGCCTTCTCGCCAATTGCAAATGCAGCAACCGTTGGCCACACCGGCTGGACCGGCACACTTACCGTCATCGATGTCTACAACAACACCAGCTTGGTGCTGCTCACCAATACCAAGAACTCGCCTGTCATTGACAACAAGGTTAACCCTAACGACTTTGTAGGAAACCACTTCCTGACCGGCGGCTACGGAGTTGTTTCTACGCTGGCATTTGATGGCCTCGACGACGCAAACGCCGAGGGCAACAACGCCAAGCTCATGGACATGGTTATTGCCAAGTACAAGCTCATTCAGGCCGAGGCAGATTATCAGACTGACCCCGATAAGGCTTCCCTGAAGGCATTGCTTGAGGTCTGCGACCAGAGGAAAGACTCCAAGGTTATCAAAGACTTCCAGGCGAGCGACTTGTACAAGACCATCTCGGAGTTTGTTGGTAAGTAAAGCTCGTGTAAACAAGCTGCGAAGCGGGAATAAACGCAGTACACGAACAAGGTACGATACACATCTTGTCTAGCAACGGCCCTCTCCTCCGTCTAGACACACCAAAGCCCGGATGCTATTGCGCGGCATCCGGGCTCTTTTTGTGTGCTCGTACGTGCGCGCACGCTGGGCTTTCGAGTGCGCGGGTTTCTCGGCAGGCGGGCGCGCCGCGAGCCTGAAAAGCGCATGAAGTCTGAGTAAACTTACTCAGACTTGGCGAGAAAAACCGGCAAATCACTCAGACATGGTGAACTTTTCCGGCAAATTACTCAGACTTGACGAAACAATTAGGCTCCCTGGAGGAAGTTCCCTGTGCGTTTTAAGACCCAACTGAAGCTTGTTTGAAACGCGCCTGAAAAGTAAAAAGAATCTGTATTTGAGATACAGATTCTTTGATGAAATCAGGCAAATCCACAGTTTCTTTTGCATTTTTAGGCTTGAATTGTCAAAGCAAGTGCAACGTTTGGTGATGGTAGACTTCCCAA
>CAUUUQ010000062.1:0-4349 GCA_963548345.1 uncultured Atopobium sp.
GCACAGATCTCAGCCACACCGGCCTTATCGTCAGCGGAAAGCAGCGTGGAGCCGTCGGAGCAAATGATGTCCATGCCCTCAAAATCCTTGAGGTCAGGGACCTGCTCCTGGGTGGTAGCGATAGTCTTGCCGTTGACGACGCCAGCGACCAGGTCACCGCCCTCGTAGTGGACGACGTGCGGCTTAATGCCCGAGGCAGGCGCGTCGATGACGGAGTCCAGGTGCGAGCAAAGCATCAGCGCGGGAGCCGACTCGGCACCCTTGGATGCGGCGAAGGTGCCGGTGACGTAGGCGTGCTCGTCGACGGTGACGTCGGTGCAGCCCAGCGCCTTGAGCTCCTCGCCCAGGTAGCGAGCCATCTCGTGCTGAGCAGGCGTGGACGGCGTGACGGTGTCGTTCTCGGGGTTGGACTGGGAGTCAACCTGCACGTAGCGCATGAAGCGCTCGGCGACATCGGGGAGCTGGTTAGGCATGGTTTCAGGCATAGGTATCCTTTCTGGATCAAGCAAGGCCGGCGCGGTGCGGGCGTCGCGCGGGTGCGAGCGGTGCGGGTCGTACGGGTGCGGATCGCGCGAGCAGCGCAGATAGCGCGGGTGCTGCGGGTCACGCGGGGCGGCGTGGTCGCCGGCCTTGGATGTTGTATGCATTTACTGTACCGCAACTCAAAACGAATTAAACCTACCTGCACAAACTTTGCGCGCGCATGCCATAATAATTGCAAGAAATACGAAAGACGGAGCGCTATGACAAACGACTTTTGGACGCCACAGTTTCATCTCTTCCCACCTCAGGGCTGGATGAATGATCCAAACGGACTGTGCCAGTTTAAGTCTGTCTATCATGCGTTTTACCAGTACACTCCAGAGTGGCCTGCCAACGAGCTGCGTTACTGGGGACATGCTGTAAGCAAGGATTTGCTTTCTTGGAAGACGCTTCCTATTGCGATTTCTCCAGACGCAGCTTGCGATAAGGACGGTGTGTTTTCGGGTTCGGCCTGGATTGAGACATGCAACGCGGCAGACGGCGACTGCGGTCACGACAACGGCGCGACGGCCGACAACTGCGGTCACGGCGGCGGTATGGCGGCCGGCGAGGTCATGCGGCTCTTCTACACCGGCAACGTTATGGACGAAACACGCCCAGAAGCCGACGGCATTGATGTCGGTCGAGAGGCCTATCAAGTTATGTTGATCTCTGAAGATGGACAGGGTTTCTCGCCAAAGCGCGTTGTTTTGAAGCCGGCCGACTACCCCAATACCTGCACAAACCACGTGCGCGACCCGAAGGTTTGGGAGCAAGACGGGGTTCTCCGCATGCTGTTAGGCACTCGCGAGAAGGACGTTGCGGCTGGTAACGCAAAAACCGCAGATGAACGACATGATTCGGGAGCGGTTTTGATTTACGACTCCAACGATTGTGGCGAGTCGTGGACGCTCCACTCGGTTATACGCGGGACTAATGCCCTGGGTCAGCGCGATGTGTTTGGCTACATGTGGGAATGTCCTTTTTTAGTGCAGCTCGATGGCCAGGAGTTTCTGTCCGTATGTCCGCAGGGGCTGAGAGAAGGCGCTGGTACGGAGCCAAGCGCTGGTACGGAGCCAAGCGTCGATACGAATCCAGGCGCCGATGCGTCCAAGGGATCGCGCTTGAGCGATTCCGTTAACTTGCAAGAGAATGCTTCAAGCGAGCCTCTCGACAAGTGGCAAAACATCTGGCAGTCGGGTTATTTTCCGCTTCCAGAGGGGCAGAAGCTTATCAATGTTGAAACTGTTTCTACCGATAACTTTGTGCTCTGGGATCACGGTTTTGACTTCTACGCACCTCAAACGTTCGTCGACGATTCTGGTCGTACCATCTTGATTGGATGGATGGGCATCATTGATCCGATTTACCACAGTTATCCTGCGGGCATTGGTTTCTGCCACAACCTTACTCTGCCCCGAGAACTTTCGCTGTCTGATAACGGTGTTATTTTGCAACATCCAGTTAAAGAGCTTGATGCTAAGCGATACGAATACGCGGAATTCGACGCTGACGGCTTCGTCGAAATAGATCAACTATCTGCGGATATTGAGATCTCTGGCATCTCCGGAGATGGAACTCTTGTCCTCAACGACGCGCTTGTGCTTTCTTACTCCAAGGGCATTTTTATCTTGCAATTCATTGACGAGGACACCGCTGCAGGTAGAACTCAACGCTCTATTGAGTTAAAGCAGCTCTCTGACCTGCGTATTGTTGTCGACGGCTCTACCGTGGAGATTTACCTGAACGGTGGCCGCGTAGTTTTCTCGACGCGATGGTTCCCTGCGTCCGAGCATCTGACGTTGAGCAGCACTTTTGTTGCTGCTGAATCACGAGCATACAGCCTAGTCGCGTAATTCAGTGGATTTGCTTGGTGTAGTCTTGCTCCGACACCAAAGGAACACTGTTTGTAGTCGTGGATTGACGACGTTATGCATGAAATTGCATATTTCATACGTTTTATACGTAAAATCTTCACTGAACTTGGAAAATTGCCGTTTTTGAGAGCCAAAGCGGTAAAAAATCCGTTTAGTTGGGGATGGAAGAATTTAGTTCAATTTTTTATCTTTATGTTTTCCCAGGAAAGACGAAAAAATTTTAACTATTTCTTTTACTAATTGAGTCAAAACAGCTCATTTTCAAAATGAATACACCAACTAAACGCATTTTTTATCTTTTTGGGCCCAAATTCGCCAAAAATGAGCCCCAAACCAAAGTTTGGGGCTCATTAACGTGCAAACCTCAATTTTCGCAGCCGGTTGCGCGCCCGTTCGCCGCAGCCGTTCGCGCGCCCGTTTGCGCTGCTCGCGGCCGTTCGCGCCGCGTTCGCCGCAGCTTCGCGTCTGCCGACGCGTCGCCGCGCCGCCGTGCTACTTAACGCCAGCCTTTTTCTTAGCGCGCTCGATAGCAGCCATCTGCTCCTCGGAAAGCCTAATGGAACCGTAGTCTTTTCCGTGGTCGGAAGCGGTACGGCCGTGATCGCCCAGGTTGGCGCCAGTTGCTTCCAGCGCAGACACGTGGTGCGACGAGCAAGAGTGACCGCCCTCACGGACAACGGAATCCAGGCCAAACTTGTCGCGACCGGTATATGGCATGGTTGCGTCGTTGGTGACGGGGTCGTCAGCGTTTTCCAGCTTGAACTCGCCGTTTACGCCGTTCTTGTAGTTCTCCTTAGCAACCGAAATCATCAGCTTAATACGGTTGAGCTGGTTAACCTCGGACGCACCTGGGTCGTAGTCGACAGCAACAATGTTGGACTCAGGGTGCATCTGGCGCAGGCGCTTGATGACCGCCTTGCCGACAACGTGGTTAGGCAGGCAGGCAAACGGCTGAGCGCAGACAATGTTTGGCGTGCCCGTCTCAATGAGGTCGCACATCTCGGCGGTGAGCAGCCAACCCTCGCCCATCGTATTGCAGAGCGAAAGGATCTGCTCGGCCTTCTCGGCCAGCTCATTGATGTTGGGGTATGGCTCAAAGCGCTCGGACTTCTCCAGCATCTTGTTGATTGGCGCACGCAGACCCTGGACCATCTTAATGCCTGCAATATGTGTCATACGACTCTTAAGCGAAGTACCCAGCTCTTTATGCGTGTTGATTGCGTTAGAGAGGCCAAACAGGAAGAAGTCAACCAGACCCGGAACGTTGGCCTCGCAGCCCTCGGACTCGATGACCTTGACTAGCTCATTGTTAGCCGTTGGGTGGAACTTAACCAGAATCTCGCCAACGACGCCGACGCGTGGCTTCTGGCGGTCGTTGACCACGGGCAGGCTGTCAAACAGCTCAATGGTTCGCTGGCACTGCTTGTAGAATTCCTTGCGAGAAATTCCGTTGATCTTGGAGCGTGTATCGGCCATGAGCTGGTCATACAGCTCGTTTGCGGAACCCTTGACCGCCTCGTAGGGGCGGACACGATACAGCAGTTGCATGATCAGGTCGCCGTATAAGAGCGCATAGACTGCCTTAATCAGCAAGTCAGGCTTGAACAGCTTGAAGCCTGGGTTGTCCTCGTCAAGGCCGGAAGCGGCGGAGATAGAAATGACCGGAATCTCTGGGTGACCTGCGTCTTTGAGCGCCTTACGGATCAGTGCAATGTAGTTGGTTGCACGGCAGCCACCACCGGTCTGCGAAATCAGAACCGCTGTCTTGGTTAGATCGTACTTACCTGAAAGCACCGCCTCCATAATCTGGCCCGTAACCAAGATAGATGGGTAGCAAATGTCGTTGTTGACATAGCGAAGGCCCATGTCAACAGCGCCCTGGTCAACCGAAGGCAGCAGCACAACGTTGTAGCCCGCACCCTTCAGCAGCTCCTCTACCAGCTCAAAGTG
>CAUUUQ010000063.1:0-4304 GCA_963548345.1 uncultured Atopobium sp.
CCGCACTTGGTTTGTCCACCAGATCCAAAAGTGCAACGTCCTCGACGGCTCCGCCCCCGCGGTCGAAGGTGTGCTGTTGGACTAGATGCTGCTGGGGCAGTGGAACCTCGGCAGGCCCGTAAAATGATTGTCGCAAAACTTACAAGAAAAAAGCCTCTTCTCGCCGTTGAGAAGAGGCTTTGTTGTGCGTAAAAGTGCTGGTTGGTAACGCAAATTAGCCAATGATGGTCATTACGATAGGAATGACAATCGCAAAGAGCACCGTTGAAGTTGCAACAACGTTAGTTGCAAATTTGACGTCAGCCTTACCCTCGTTTGCCAGAATTGGCAGAACGGTTAGCGCTGGAACTGCGGTCTGGATGATAAACGTTCTAGTTTCAAGTACGTTCTGTGTACCAAACACGCCGGTAAACGCCATGATTACGCCAACCATAATAAGCGGGGCAATAACAAATTTACCAATAAGCGTAATTGCCGTATCGCGGTCAATTCGAATGCTCGAGAGTCCCGTTTCCTGCAAAATAATGCCAATATAAATCAGAGAAAGTGGCGTTACTAGGTTGCCTAAATACGTAAGACCAGTGTTTACAACTGCTGGAACAGGGATGTTGAACACGAGAAAAACGAGGGCTACTAAGAAACCAAGCAATGGTGGTGGTAACAACTTGCTGATACTGAATTTGTGCTCAGCTGCGTTGTTTTTCTCGCCATTATTTTCTGTTGGCATTGGATCACCGTAAATGAAGAAGATTCCAATTGCCCAGGTAGAAATAGTATTCATGATGTAGTACACCAAGAAGTACGGTACGGCATGCTCGCCAAAGAGCGCAAGATTAAGTGGCATACCAATGAAGATGGTGTTGGCATTTGCAAAGGTATTGAGCATCAAGCCTCGGCGACCTGGTTGGACGCGGAAAACGTTGATAACCAAAAATCCTACGACATAAGACAAAGTAAAGCTAATCGCTGCGATAAGCACCGAGGGACCAAGCTGGAGCAGCTGATTGAGAGACAAGTTTTTTAGTACCGCTACAAAAATGGACGCTGGAAGTGCTACGTTCATGATGAGCTTAGATGCTTGACCAGCGAATGTCTCGTTGAGCCAGTTGATCTTTCGCAGCACATAACCAAGCACAATAATCAAAATGATAGGCAGCACATTCTGTAATGATGTCAAAAAGACAGACATTCTATGCCTCTAACTCCTTATAGACAGGGAACCACTTAAGGGCGTCAACTGCCTCTTTTGCATCGGCAATTGGCTCGCGATTCAGACCCTGCCTAATTGCCTCCCCTGCAACGCCAACAGCAATACGCTCGGAGAACTCGGTAATCTTGGAGACTGGAGGAAGAATTGCCGCACCAGGCTTTGTGGTGTCGACGATTCCACCAAGCGAGTGAGCTGCAAGCGAAATCATCTGGTCTGTGAGCAGGCGAGCCTTTGCGGCGAGGGTTCCCAGTCCAAGACCTGGATAAATCAGAGCGTTGTTTGCCTGACCAATTTGGTAAGTTACACCGTTCAGCTCCACGTCATCGGATGGAACGCCGCAGGCTACAAGCGCGCGACCATCGGTCCAGGTCAGCAGGTCCTGGGCGGTTGCCTCTGCAAGCTTAGTTGGGTTGGACAGCGGGAAGACCATGGGGCGCTCGCAATGAGCTGCCATCTCGCGAATGATCTCCTCGGTGAAGGCGCCGTGAACGGTAGAGGTGCCAACCATGATTGTTGGGTGGACCGTCTTTACAACGGCTGCGAGGGTGGTGAGTTCATCAGCGTTTGCGAACTCAGAACGCTTGCGAGCAAATGGCTTCTGCTGTGGAGTGAGGTTGTCCATATCGTCAAAGAGCAAACCCTGACGATCTACCAGATAGAAGCGCTTTCGAGCCTCTTCACGGTCCATTCCCTGGTCCACAAATTCCTGCAGCACACGATCAGCGATGCCGCAACCAGCAGTTCCTGCACCAAAGCAGAGATATACCTGGTCGACGAGTTTCTCGCCAGAAATGTTGAGGCCACCGAGGATGCCTGCGAGGGTGACAATGCCAGTGCCCTCGACGTCGTCGTTGAAGACAGGGTAGGTGTTCTTGTAGCGGTCTAGGATTGCTGCAGCGTGCGAGCGGCCGAAGTCCTCGAAGTGCAGGTAGAGGTTAGGGAAGAGTTTCTCGACGGTGGTTACAAAGTTGTCAATGAATGCGTTATAGCGATCTTCATCAACACGCTTGTGGCGTTCGCCCAGGTATAGTGGGTCATCGAGAAGTTCCTGGCGGTTAGTACCAGCATCAATAACAACAGGCATAATGCGGTTAGGGTCAACACCAGCTGCGGCGGTGTAAACCATGAGCTTGCCAACGGAAATCTCGACGCCGTTGGTGCCCCAGTCGCCAATACCCAGGATTGCTTCTGCATCGGTGACGACAATCAGGTCGATGTCTCTACCTGCGGCTGCGTTCTTCAGTGAGGTTTCAAGGTCCTCAGGATGATCAACTGACAGGAAGCATGCATACTGTGGATCGACATAGCGCTGAGAATACTGCTCAATGTCTGGTGCGATAGTTGGATCGTAGACGATAGGCATGAACTCTTCAACGTGCTTGGAGAACAGGTTGTAGAACAGCGTGCGGTTCTCGGAGAAAAGCCTCATGAGATAGTGACGCTTTGTCTCGAGGTCAGGATACTGCTGGAAAAGCACGTATGCCTGTTCAGCTTGCTCCTCGATGGTCTGAATGTTTGGAGGTAGAAGTCCTACCAGGCCATATTTTTGGCGCTCCTCCTGCGTAAAAGCGGTTCCCTTGTTCAAAAATGGATCATTCAGTAGTTCAAAACCCGTCTTCATGATGCCTCCTTAGCGCATCAGCTTTAATAATTGCCGTATTTGGCGCAGATAGAATATGTTTTCTATCTGCGATAACAATACCCATATTCTGTTATGTGTTTACGAGAATTAGAAGAAATTCCCTACTTTTTTGGAAAAATTTTCTTGCTAAACATATATGTTCACCAGTGCATATATAAATTTAGTCAAACTGACAAGGTCGTGTTTTCAAATCTCAAGGTGATGTTTTCAAATCCGTTTGTAAGAATCGTTTTAACGGATAAATGTAAGACAGAATTAATGCCAACTGCGGTTTTGCTGAGCGCTTGTCATGCAAGTGGTAAAAAATGCGTTTAGTTGGAATATGCAGTGGTGGTTGATTTTTATGCAAGCCATTTAACTGCGGTTTTGTTACGGATAAAAATAGTAAAATCTGGACACTTTTTGCCACCTGCGCAAACGCAAGTCAAGAATTTCCGTGATTGCGATTTGACTTCCAACTAAACGGATTTTTTACCCAAAAGAGGGGTCAAATTTTGGTGAGTCAAATTTTTGATACAAAACTCCGCATAAACAAGGTGGAATATGCAATTTTCTCGGGCGATTGGATGTTGCTCGGTCAATTGGATAGCGGTCAGCCCTCAAAGCGACGTTATTTCACTACAACAGCACCTTCAGGAAGCGTAATGTCCGCGTCGGTTGCAATTAAAAGGTTGTTACCTGGTGTTTTAGGAGTATCGGGCCACTCGGGCACGTAAGCGATATGCGCAAACTCCTGCGCAAAGACGCTTGCCACCTGGGGAAGTATCGTAGATCCGCGACCTTCGAGCGGACAGCGAACATCAGCCAGATATACTCCGCCATCTGAAAGCTTTTCTTTAACCACTTGTGCACCGGCTGGAGTTCCCAGAGGCCCAAGTGATTTTCGACCAGCAAACACTTCGTTTACCAGCACGTCAATACTGCCGGCTTCTGCGTCTTGCAACACCTTCCACGCATCACCTTCGACGACTCGCAGCTCACTTGAAGCCGCAGCTAGAGCCTCGTCCAGAAAGAAATGCTCGCGCGCAAGCGAGACTATCTTCGGATCAATCTCAATCGCCTCAATGGTAGCTCCGTGCATGTGCGTGGCCAGGTACTTTGGCAGCGAGAAACCTCCGCCGCCCAGAATCACAACGCGACCCTGCGGGGCCACCTGCTGGATAAGCTGCGCCATCATACGGTGATAGTGAACGCAAAGTTCAAAGCGCAGCTTAGGCGCAATGTAGCTCACGGACTGGAAGGTGCCATTAACGTTGAGCAGCCTGATGGGCGTACCGTCGGCGTCCTCGGAGTCAAAAATCATCGTGAGGCCAAATTTTGTACGCGTCACAAAAACGCCTCGAGCACGCAGGATTAACAGAAGTAGCTGGTAAATGCCAATAATGGCAAGCCCCGCAACGGTCGACCAGATAAAAAATGTCCAAAAATCATGTAAGACCATGTTAATTCCTT
>CAUUUQ010000064.1:0-4282 GCA_963548345.1 uncultured Atopobium sp.
ACAAATATTGATAACGGGTTTGAGTATTACTGGAAAATCGTAGTCGAAGAGTCTGAAGTTTATGAATCATCACGTCAGCAAATAAAAGATTTGCGAAAAAAGTTGTCTGAAGCTGCAGATAAATCAACTGGAATATTTCAAAAAGCACTTGATGCCCTAAAGGTTGCTAGGCCCAGATTATGTCCTCCAGGAGCTTGGGGATGTATTTCATTTGTGAGAAGAGGAGGTTCATCTCCAGAATTTCAAGGAAGTTTAGGAACACTTGAGCAGTCAGTTTTTCTCCCAGAAGGATATGCAATATCCGGAGCAACGCTTGCTCCAGACAGCTCTTCTACAAACAACGTTCTTTCAAGCTTTTTTGATCAGGTTGAAAGGAGGGGAGGGTTTATTGGACAGACCATAGATAAGGTAATGAGCTTGTGGGGATCTCTTTTAATCTCATATGGGGATGGTGTAACTTCTTGGTCTTCTAAGCTGTCGGAATTTCTTGATAACGTTGACGGAATAACAGGTGGAAGTGTCGGCTCCAAATTACAGAGTGCTTTGAAACAAATAGTTATTGACGCTGGATTAGAGCCAAGTGATTTAAGACAAATGAAGCCTGTTCTTGTTAATACAGAAAGTGTTTTGAAACAAGCTGGCTTTGAGAAAGAATCAACGATTCGTGAACTAGTTCAGAAAATACCTAATACATCAGATCCAATTGCTTTAGCTCGTTCACTTGGTGCGTTTTCTCTCCAGTATTTGCCTGACAAAATCACAATTGCAAAGCTGACCATTCCTGTCATTGATATTGAGATTCCTTTAGAAATTGATGTTAAGAAAGTTTTTGGTGGCATATGAGAAAAATGAAATTTCTTTGTTGCCAAAAAGGGCAAATGTTTGTTGAGACTGCATTGGTACTTCCGGTTGTATTAGTGGTTGCTCTAATTGCAATCAATTTATTTAAGTTTGCAGATATGTGCTCAAAGTTTGATCGTGTTGCGGCAGATCAAATTATTGCTCATGGAATTTCTTCCAGTCATTCCACGGATGGAGGAACGCTAGAAAACTTAACTCAGAAAATAAAAGCTGCTCTTAAATGTGATGACAATTGCGACATTGTCGTCTCCATGGAGGGAGAAAAGGAGGGGATTGGGAATATGGTCTCTGTTTTTCCTAAATATCAAGCAACTCTAAAGTACAGACCTTGGCCACATACTGTGCGTCTCCCCTTAGTGTCATTAGAGTCTCCTCTGTACCTCACCCATACAACTTCAATTGCTGTTAGTCCCTATAAGTCGGGAGTTGTGATTTGAAAATGAATGTACAGGTTTCGATAGAAGAAGTCCCTAATTCAGAGCAAATTTTTGAATTGTTACAAGGAGGCTTCGAAAAGTTCGTCGGTCTTTTGGGTACCGAGATAACAGCTCCTCCAGTCTTACTTCTAAGGTGCTCTTCAGTTCATACTTTTGGAATGACGTATCCGATTGATATCGCATTTGCAGACGATCACGGAGAAATTTTAAAAATTCGGAGACGAGTACATCCTAAACAAATTCATAGCTGCGCGGGTGCTTATTGCACATTTGAAAGACCATCAGTTGATGATTTCCCATGGTTTGAGGTTGGTCAGAAAGTGCTCATTCAAGAAATAAGTACTGAAGAAAGCAACGTTGAAAGAAGGAGTCGCTATGGCTATAGAAAACTACTCCGTAAAAATTTGCCCCAGATGCGGAGAAAAGCTGTTTCAGGACATGAGAATTTGTTACGGGTGCCTTCTAGACTTCAGCGGTCCAAGCTCACTTGTATGCAATCTCGAAGTATCAAGAAATAAAAGAATTGCCAACCTTCCCTTTATAGAAACTGATGAGTATTTGCTTTCTGAGGAAGTAGGAGAGGAGTGGGATAAAGGCCTGCCACCTGCTTTGTTTGAACTGGATAACTCATATTCACCAGCAGATTAAACAGTACGTGGTATCCTTTAAGAAGAGTTGCGAAAGTAACATAAAGGAGTTTCCATGTATAAAGTCTCGCTTCGCTCTTCTAAAAAGAGCCAGTTTGTAAAGATTGCGCTTTGCGTAATGCTTTTGGCTGTTGCGTTTTTAATTACGCCTGCAAGAGCATTTGCGCGCGACCTTTCAATAGATACGGTAAATATTGATGCGACGGTTCAAAAAGACGGAACGTTGCATGTCGTAGAAACTCGTACGTTCTATTTCAATGGTAGTTTTCATGGTGTCTATTGGAATCTTCCAGTTGGAAAGAATAAATACAATGGACAGAACGTTGAAGTAAACATTACTTCGGTTACGGTTCAAGATAGGCAAGGAACGCGTCAGATTTATAGCAAGGACTCTAGTGGCAATAGCTCCAGCTCAGATGAGTATTATGTTCCAACTCAATCAAACAACATGTTGAACTTAAAGATTTATTCAGCGCATGATGATGAGTCAGCACATATAACTATCGAGTATGACATTACTAATGTTGTAACAAACTGGTCGGATACTGCGGAGCTGTACTGGAAGTTTGTATCTGATGGCTGGGATTCTGAGTCTCGAAATGTCACTGCTACTATTCATCTTCCTGTTCCATCAGGACAGTCTATAGTTGCTGGTGATACTGTTCGCGCTTGGGGACATGGTCCATTGGATGCAAATGTAGAAATTACCAACAATGCGGTTGTCTACAAAGTTCCTGGTGTAGGAACTGATGAATTTGCGGAAGCTCGTATTACATTCCCAACCGATTGGGTTTCTGGGCTAGCTCCTATTCAGCAGAATAAACTGAGCAGCATCTTGTCTGAGGAACAAGCGTGGGCGGATGAAGCAAATCACAAGCGTGATGTTGCAAAAACTCAGGTAGCTCTTATTCTTTATGCGCCATTAGTACTTGCAGCTATCACCGTTGTAGCAGCAATCTTGCTGCGTATTCAATACAAAAAGGTAATGGCTCCTCAGTTTAATGACCTTTACTACAGAGATGTTCCATCTAATGATCACCCGGCAGTTCTTTCTATGCTTTACAACGGTGAGCTGATTAAGGGAGACGCTCTGACAGCAACCCTTATGCACCTTTCGGATTCAAAGTACATTAGCTTGAATAAGACGGTTAGTACAAACTTCCTTGGTATGGAGAAGTCTGATTACTGTCTTACAAAGGTTCAAGACCTTTCAGAAAGCCAGCAGCCTTTCTACCCTGGCAGTTCACTGTCAAATAAGATTGATATCATGGCAATGAGGTTAATCTTTGATAAGGCCGGAGAATCTGGAGCGGTAAACACCACTGTTACTATGAAGCAAATTGGCAAATATGCTTCATCACATCCAGAAGATTTTAATAAGGCATATGAGTCTTGGGAGAGCCCCATCAAGCTTAGCTATGCTGCTAAGTATGGAACAAATAAGATTCCATTCCACGGTAAGGGAATTCTTGGTGCTCTGATTGCTGTTGATGTTCTTGTTGCAGCTGCTGCATTCTTCATGGGTGTTATGGCTGATGTTTCATTTGCCAATCTACTACTACATCTGTTCATTCTTGTCATTGCCGGTCTTGTTGCACTTGTAAACATTGGCTCGTTTGATTTGATGAACAGAGAGGGTGTTGAGACGCTTGCTAAGACTCGTGCGCTAAGAAAGTGGCTTACTGAGTTCACCAATCTACATGAAGCAATCCCTACTGACGTCATTCTTTGGAATAGGCTTCTGGTTATGGCAGTTGCGCTTGGTGTTGCGGATAAGGTTATCGAGCAGCTGAAAGTTGCAATGCCAGAGATGCTCAAAGATCCTCAGTTTATGCCTGTTTATAGCTGGTATTACTATGGAAATGGCATGCGAACCAATGCAATTGAGAGCGTAACCAAGAGTGTTACAGCTGCTCATTCTGTCTCCACGGCAGCGCTCGCTTCTTCTAATTCAAGTTCTGGCGGCGGTTTTGGTGGCGGCTTCTCCGGAGGCGGCGGAGGCGGCTTCGGCGGCGGAGGCGGCGGTGGTGGCTTCTAATGCCATAAACGCTTCAATAAACATCACAAGAAGCTACGTTTAAAGGTTTTAATTCTCCCCGTGAACTTGTCGGGGAGAATTTCTTTTTTAAGAAAATATGCGATTTTGGCATATTTGAGTTGATAGTTTTACGCTGCATTTATGGAGCAGATATCTAACAGATTAGTGGGCCAGTGTCTTCGCGATTTGCGAAAGAAGCAACGTCTTACTCAAGAGGCGGTTGCTGAGCACCTTGCTGGAGATCAAGCATTCATATCAAAGGTTGAATCAGGCGAGCGTGGCGTTAAACTCGGAGAAGT
>CAUUUQ010000065.1:0-4236 GCA_963548345.1 uncultured Atopobium sp.
ATTGACTGGAGGACGACATGGAGGATGAGACTTTCGTTTCTGAGCCAAACGCTCTTAATGAGTCTCCTGTCGTTGATTCACAAGACGAGTTTGTTTCAATTCGAGAGCATTTTGAAGCTGGAATCCAGCTTACTGATGCTGAGATGAATAAGATTGCTGATACCGCTGTCTTTTATCTAAGAGAGCTTCTCTCCTTCTTTGGCGAGAATGCCTGCGCAATTGATGAGTATGACGGAGAAGATGGAGAACTTATTCTTGACGTAACCGGCGGTGATCTTGCAATTCTCATTGGTCGTCACGGTAATACACTTGAGGCTCTTCAGATGGTTCTCTCTTCTTTGATGAGTGCTAAGCTTCACTTCCACTATCCAGTATCTGTTGATGTTGAAAGCTACAAGAGCCGCCGTCGCAATAAGCTTCAGGAGATGGCACTCTCTGCTGCTGCTCGTGCTAAGAAGACCGGTACGGTTTCTCTTGCCCCAATGAGTGGCTATGAGCGTCGTATCATTCATATTGCGCTTCGAGATAATCTCGAAGTTACAACACACTCTGAGGGCGATGATCCATACCGTCGCGTTGTTGTTACAGCTATTAACAGCTAAGAATTCTCAACAAGCTTTACTAATTTGATGAGGAAGGTTTACGCCTTCCTCTTTTTTTGTGACAATTCTTCTTGTTACAAGAAGTTTTGTCACAGGAGAAGCAATGTCTGAATCAGAGAAGTCGTTATACGATTCAAAAGAGAATGTACTTAAGGAACTTCTCCTTACCTATGGAATCAATTCAACTGAGACCCAAAGAAGACAACTCCTCAAGCATATTGAATTGCTAATTGAGATTAATAAAAACCTAAATCTCACAAGAATCACTTCAATTGATGACGCACTGGTTCTTCATATACTTGATTCTTTATTACCACTCAAAGTATGTAATGAGTTTATATCTGGAGCTCAAAACTATATTGATATTGGTACCGGTGGAGGCTTCCCTGGACTGCCTCTTGCAATCATGAGCGATAACAAAACATTGCTGGTTGATTCTATTGGAAAAAAGATCAATGCCGTACAGTCAATGATTGATGAGATTGGTCTTGGTGATAGAGTAAGAGCTGAAAAGCTTCGTGCTGAAGAAATTCCAAACGACTATAAACAGAAGTTTGATTTTGTTACTTTCAGAGCGGTTGCAAAGGCAAATATTCTTTTGGAGTACGCAGAGCCTTTCTTAGCTCCACAAGGTACCCTCATAGTAATGAAGGCCAACGTTGATGAGATAGAGCTTCAGGACGCCTCTCAGGCAGCCAAAATTTTTGGGTATGAAAATGTTTCACGTGAAACATTTGAATTACCAAACGATCTTGGTCATCGTGAGATTCTTCTTTACAGAAAAGTTGGAAAAAGCAAAATTAAACTACCAAGAAAAACTGGAATGGCAAAATCAAATCCGTTTGTTGCAAGAAGAGACTAATTGTGGAATGTTTCACGTGAAACATTCTGTATCATTAAATAAACTTGGTCAAACGGAGGATAAATGAGCTACAAAGACCTTTCGAGGGGATTTCAAGATAGAGATCCTAAAGTACTTGCTGTAATTAATCAAAAAGGCGGCGTTGGAAAATCAACTACCGTAATTAATCTCGCAGCAGCGCTAGGAGAAACAAAAAAGAAAGTACTAATTGTCGATTTTGATCCACAAGGTAATGCAACAAGTGGATTTGGAATTGATAAAGAGGAACTTGAAGCTGATATTTATGATGTAATCCTCAACGAAACACCGCTTGAAGACGTATTACAACAAACAGTTCAAAAGTATGTGACTATAGCTCCCGCTACCATTCAACTTGCTGGTGCAGAAATTGAACTAGTCTCCGTGGAATCAAGAGAAAACATATTAAAGCAGGCAATTGACCAGGTTAAAGACTATTTTGACTACATTTTGATTGACTGCCCACCATCACTAGGCCTTTTAACAATTAATGCCTTAGTTGCGGCAAATAGCATTCTTATCCCAATTCAGTGCGAATATTATGCACTAGAGGGCGTAACTAAGATTGTTGAATCAATGAAGATGGTTCAAAAGCAGCTCAATCCGGATCTTGATATCTTTGGTGTAGTAATGACCATGTTTGATAGCAGAACTTCCCTATCTAAGCAGGTTGTAACTGAGGTTTCAAATTACTTTGGTAACAAAGTATTTAAGACGCTTATTCCAAGAAATGTCAAAATCGCAGAAGCACCAAGTCATGGTTTACCAGTAACCATGTATGCTCGAATAAGTATGGGCGCACTTGCATACAACAAACTTGCAAAGGAAGTGAATCGTCGTGGTTAAAAAATCAGGACTTGGTAAGGGCCTCAACTCTCTCTTTAGCGAGGTAGATGCAGAGGTCGGTAATAAAAAAGAAGCTACAACACTTCCACTAAAGAAGATTAAGCCAAATAAAGATCAGCCTCGTAAACGTTTTGATGAAGCTGAACTCGCTGAACTCAGTGATTCTATTAAGCAAAACGGTATTCTCCAGCCGCTTCTTGTTCGCGAGAAAGGCGATCACTATGAGATTGTTGCTGGTGAGAGACGCTTCCAGGCTGCAAAGCTTGCACAATTAGAGGAAGTTCCTGTAGTAATTAAGGCAATTTCCGATGAGGAAGTATTTAAATTAGCTCTGATTGAGAATCTACAGAGATCTGACTTAAGTCCTATTGAAGAAGCTCAAGGCTATAAGCAGTTAATCAAACAAGAGAACTTAACCCAAGACGATTTGGCAAAGGTTTTGTCCAAGTCTAGATCCGCAATCACAAATACTCTTCGTCTTCTAGACCTTCCAACAGAAGTTCAAACTTTGATGGCGGAGGGACGTATTAGTGCTGGACATGCTCGTGCAATTCTTGCCGTAAGCGGAAAAGAAGGAAGAATTAAGCTTGCCCAGAAAGTAGTTGAAGAGAACTTGTCGGTCCGTCAGACAGAAAATCTTGCTCCACTATTTTCTGTCACAAATGTTGAGAAACCAAAAAGACAGCCAACCCCACAGGCATATAAGCGTGCAGCAAGGCAATTAAGGATTGCTCTGGATACTCCAGTCAAAGTGCGAAATGTCCGCGGCAAGAATAAGATTGAAATCGAATTCAACGACGAGGATGAACTTGCTGCTCTAGTAGAAAAACTCTCAAACGTTAAAGAAGCATAATGAAGATAAAGTTTGTGGTTATATCCAGTGTCTCGTTGCTAGGAATAGCTTTTTTCGCTAAACATACTCTGTTGACTAAAGAAGCACAGAAAAGTTTTCTTCATGCAATGAGAAGGTCAAGAAGAGCACTCGATGCAATTCTTGATGACTATTCAGGTAGCGGTAATAGGAAAAGCGCGAAAAACATTCTTTCTCACCAAGCTAGGGTGGAAAGAGAATGGTTAAACGCAATCAAATAGAACATATGTTCTGTATATGAACTAAAAGGAAAGGGGTCCCTGAGGGCCCCTTCTTTGCTTTAAAAGCATGATAAGTTTTATGTAGGAACTATCTATATGAGCGCTGTCTATATAAGCGCTTTAGCGTGCGTTTCTCTTCTGGAAGAGCTGTCCACAAGCCGCATCAATGTCAGATCCACGAGAAAGACGAATAGTTGCTTCAACGCCAACAGAGTTGAGGCTGTTTACAAACTCCTGTGCGCGGGCAGGAGATGTTGGATGGAATTTAGAACCCTCAATCTCATTAAGCTGAATGATGTTAACGTGGCAAAGCGTTCCACGACAGAAGTCTCTCAAGGCTCCAAGCTCATTGTCAGAATCGTTAACGCCTTTGATCAGCGCATATTCATACGTTGGACGACGACCGGTCTTATCGACATACTCACCCATAATGTCGTACAGGTGAATCAGTGAGTATTTACGAACTCCTGGCATGAGGGCGTCTCGCGTCTTTTGCACTGCAGAGTGAAGCGAAACAGCAAGGGTAAATTGCTCTGGTTCAGAAGCAAAACGCTTAATCATAGGTATAACACCGCAGGTAGATACCGTGATATGACGCGCACCAATGCCGGCTCCGTCAGGGGAGTTGAGACGTCTCATAGCCGCGAGAGTAGCGTCGTAGTTCATGAAGGGCTCGCCTTGGCCCATGAGAACAACGCTGGTAACGCGCGCGTCAAAATCGTCGCGGACGTGCATAACCTGCTCATAAATCTCGCTCGCAGAAAGAGAGCGCGTGAGACCAGCAGCGCCTGTTGCACAGAAAGCACAGCCCATGGC
>CAUUUQ010000066.1:0-4047 GCA_963548345.1 uncultured Atopobium sp.
CCTCTGGTTCTTGGTGTTGTTCTTGGTAACCTTAGTCCATTTATTAGGGGACTTTTGGTTCCTGGTATTAACCCTTGTATTGCTGTTGTTGGTTTTGCGCTTGGTTGCGGTATGAGTGTTGAGAACCTTATTACTGGTGGTCCATCAGGCATTCTTTTGGCAGTTCTTTGTATCATCACTGGTATTCTTACCATGCTTGTTGAGCGTCTTCTTGGTGGTTCTGGTAAGGCAAGTCTTGCAAGTGCAACTATTGCAGGAACTGCAACAACCACTCCTGCTGCGGTTGCTAGTGTTGATCCAACCTATACAGCTCAGGTTGTTGCAAACGCAAACGCTCAGCTTGCAGCTGCGGTAGTTATTACTGCACTGGTAGCTCCAGCATTTACCGGTTGGCTTGATAAGAAGCTGGCTAAGAAAAATGATGCCGGTGAGGCTCAGGCTCCAGAAGAAGGACCTGCTACTGAGTAATTAAGTAGGCTTTATATAATGCATATGAACTGCCTCCCATTTCTTATGTCCAAGAAATGGGAGGCAGTTCATATGCGGGTGATTATGATTCTGCAGCGTGTTAGCGTCGGCTTTTAGGCCTGGCGCACAAAATAGCGCAGCTTTGGTAGGTCCCGCTGAAGAATTGACATGTTCCTAATCAAGATAGCCAGGCAGCTAGGCGGTCGCACTACCCGATATGCATCTTTATGCATAAACTTCATCTAATATGCTTAAATATGAATAGACTTATATAAGAAATTTAACTATCGATAAATTCTGTATCTTCGGAACACACCTAAGTAAGATATTCTGCTCAGATGCGGGCATTTTACACATCTAATAAAGATAATCTGCATGATTAAGGTATTTTCAGCGTCATGTATACGTCTTTTTGACAGATTATCTGACTTAGGTGTGTTTTGAACTGCCTCCTATTTCTCGTGTCTAAGAAATGGGAGGCAGTTCACAGAAGAGGGTTTTATTCACCGGTTAAAGAAAATAAATGATGTGGCTTATCTCGAATATAAGCGCAAGTATGAGGAAAACCAAGAACAAAATTCTTACCCCTTTTTTGATACCGCTTTTAAAAAAGACATAAAAATCGATAACCTCAGTCAGAATTAATACTAGAAAAAATAGTAATGGTAGAATAAGTCCCTGTTTCCACAGTAGCCGCATTCCCTGATAAGCCAGAAAACTGACCAATATTACAATACGAACTGTTTTTCTAGAAATCGGTTCTGAAAAATTAAATATCTTCTCGCCAAACATATCTGTTGCCTCCCTATGGACAACAAGAGCAGTTTATTTGTTACTAAAGATTGTAATACTGTCTGATAACCTCGTAATATATAACTATAGTAATTTAACTTGTGATTGGAGGTGCGTATGGAAGTTGGGGAGTGGAGCATTAGTTCTCCAGCGTCCAAGTTTTTACTTGGTGCGCCGTGGTCAGAAAAGCTTGCTCACGGATGGGTTCATCCGCTACGCATCTCTTCCAATCAGCTTAGAGTTATTGGCTCTTGCTCTTCTTGGCACCCCGGTCTTTTTAAACAGATGGCAGCGTGCACTTCAGATATTCAAGTTGCTTTTACCACGGACAGCTCAGAAGTGGTACTTGATCTAAAAATTGATGAACTTCCTAAGGGGTCCTCGTCTGTTTTACATCTACTTAAAGCTACGTATGTTAGAAAGCTCAGCTCTGTATTTGTGACAGTTGACGGTAAACCTTACAAGAACTTCTCGCTGGATGATGCGGGTGAACATACACTTTCTATTCATCTAGAAACAGAAATCTCTGAAGATGACCTTGCTAGGCTTCCAGGTTTTAATGACACACATCACGTGAGTGTTTACTTGCCCTGTTTGCAGAGCGCTTCCGTTAAAAATCTCCGTGGAAATGGCACGTTTTTCTCGCCCGATGAGCCTAAGAAAAAACTGGTGGTGTTTGGCGATTCTATTGCGCAGGGTTTTGTTGTGGAGCGCCCAGATAAAACTTGGCCGCACTGTCTTGCTAAGCGCATGAAGCTTGAGGTGGTTAACCAGGGAATTGGTGGACAAGTTTTTCAGCCTGGCTCGTATACGTTCATTGAGGATGCCTCTTTGGTTGTTGCTGCGCTTGGAGCAAATTATCGCTACGAGAAATGCGCAAAGTCGCAGGTAACATACGATATTCAAAATTCACTCTGGCAGATCTCTCAGATGTATGCGGATACTCGCGTGGTGGTTCTGACGCCCACCTCTTATTTTGAGGATACGTATCCCACGCACCCGTATTCTTGTTTTACCGAGGTTCCTCAAATAATTGAAGAAGTTGCTGGTAAGTTTGGTTTGCAGTGCATTTCTGGAGCAAAGCTGTTGCCTCAGGAGAAGAAATATTTTGCTGACGATGTGCACCCAAATTCTAAGGGTGCGGCACTTTTAGCAAAAAATCTGTTTGAAGCCTTAAAACAACCAGTTCAGGATAGTCTTTTTTAGACATTAGGCTTTCTCAAGAGTTCTTCAGAAGCTCTCTCAAAATTCAACACGACTTTTTGTCCGGTGAAACTTCTACACTAGAGGTGAAAAACATCTAGAGAGGATACACATGAACATCACTAATCCTTTTGCACCTCATATGACCGGGCAACTTTCAGAAGAAACTCAGGCTCTTGTAGCTGAACAAATAGCTAAGGGCGCCTTAAGTCCTTATGCGTGTAAAAATGAAGACATCATTCGTCGAGATTCTGCCCATGATCAGGCATCGCTTTTGCGTCCTGCTTTTATGCGAGATGTCGAGAAAATCATGCATACCCCTGCGTATAACAGGCTAAACGGTAAAACACAGGTCTTCTCGTTCCGTGCACATGATGATATTACGCGCCGTGGCCTTCATGAGCAGCTTGTTTGTAGAGTAGCTAAAGATATCGGACGTGCACTTGGCCTCAACCTTGATTTGATTGAGGCAATTGCTCTTGGTCATGACGTGGGACATACTCCTTTTGGTCATGCAGGGGAGTATTTCCTTAATGATATTTATCATGAGCAAACAGGGCGCTGGTTTTTCCACAACGTACAAAGTGTGCGCGTGCTTGATGGTCTTTATGCAAGAAACCTTTCTCTACAGACGCTTGATGGGGTAATTTGTCACAACGGCGAGTTTGAACAGCAGGTGCTTCAAATGAGTGATCTTTCAACTTTTGATGAGTTTGACAGGGTGGTGGAAGATTGCTGGGAGAGAGGTCCTCAGGCTATTGCTCATCTGCGTCCTATGACGCTCGAGGGTTGCGTTATGCGCATCTCGGACATAATTGCGTACGTAGGAAAAGATAGACAGGATGCTCTTCGTGCAGGCGCTGCAACAGAAGAAACGTTTGATGATGGTCTTGGTGGCGCTTATAACGCATGGGCTACCTCTGCTTTTGTTGCAGATATTGTTCAGAACAGCTTTGGCAAGCCTCAGATTTCTCTTTCAGAAGAGGCATTTAAAGAGATGAAGCGAGCAAAGCGCGAGAATTACCAGAAGATTTATGGCGCATCAGAAGCCAATGGTGATTTCTCTGAAGACATTAAGCATCTGTTTGAAAAGTTGTACGAGTACGAGCTGTCTTCACTTAAATCGGGTGATCAGAGCCTTGCAATCTTTAAGCATCATATTGAGCCTGTGAGTAGGCATCTTTCTAGGTACGGTCATACGTATGACTGGAAGAGTGACTTGCATCGCACTGTTGTTGATTTTATTTCTGCAATGACTGATGACTACTTTGTGGCTACCTGCGAAGCACTCTTCCCAGAAGCTCAGGAGCTCTTTCCAAAGAGGAGCTACTTTGCAGAAGGAGTACGTGCGTAAGGTTTGTCAGTCGGTTACGGTACGGCAAACGGGCACTTAAAGAGCATTTGTGTTGAGCGGGTTTCTCGCCAAGCTTTTATGTTTGAGACGGGGTAAAATAGCTGCATGGATACTTTATTTTCTGGCATGGAACGTGCCGCTAAAAAAGCTAATGCACCACTTGCAGCTCGCATGCGTCCTACCACGCTTGATGGATACGTGGGTCAGGAAGATGCGGTTGGTCCAGGCTC
>CAUUUQ010000067.1:0-4020 GCA_963548345.1 uncultured Atopobium sp.
GTGATTGTGCGCGTGGTGCGCGCGCTCGCCGTGCTCGTGCTCACCGTGCTCGCAGTGGCCGTGCTCGTGGTCGCAGTGTTCGTGCACGCAATGACCGTGCTCGTGATCGCAATGCGAGTGATCGTGCTCGTCAGCCAAGTCCGACTGCTCGTGCCAGAACGCCGGCACAAACGCCTCGCGAAGTCCATGACGCAGCAGGTCGCGGCCGATAAACACGCACCTGGACTCTTCCTGAGGTTCGTCGCCCGTAATCGCCCATGCGCGCTCTACCAGGTCAAACTTGATCCACTGATTACCACAAGGCAGCGTACCCTTTGCGCGCGCAAGCTTTCCAAACACGCCAGCCGAAGCCGCATCCAAAAGCCAAATCAAATGCGTTGGACTCGGAAGCTCAGCGTGAGTCAGAGCCATAGTCTCCAGGTCAGGCCCCTCGTCCTTCTCGCTAGCTGGATCTTTAAGAACAGAACCGTCGAGCGCACGAGTCAGCAGGGCATTCCACCACTCGTCGGGAATATCAGCATACGAAGACTTGGCGATAACCTCTGCCTGCGGATTCATCTCTGCCGCAAGCTGCTTAATGGGCTCGGCAGCATCCTCGCTACCTGGAGCAAGCTTGGAAATCACCACGCTTGCAGCGGCGCTCAGTTGATTGTCAAAAATCTCTGGAAAATCGGTGCGCTGATTCTGCCACGAAACGGCGTCAACCACAGTAACCGGCGCCAGTAAACTAATGCGTTCCCAGGCCACCTGATTCACGTTATCAAGAATGCTCTGCAGCTTAGCCACGCCAGTTGGTTCAACAATTAAATACTCGGGGTCGATGGTGTTTGAAATGGTCAGCACCGACGTCGCAAAATCCTGCTTACCCGAACAGCAAATGCAATTCTCGGTAGACTCCCAAACCTTGAGGTCGGAGTCCTGCCTCAGACGGCGGGCATCGATGTCTGCCTGGCCATATTCATTCTCGTAGATAGCAAAATCACGCCCAGTCCGGCGCACGAGCTCCTGAATGAAGGTGGTTTTACCAGCCCCAAGAAAGCCTGATACAACAAGGATTTTCATGAATACAACCGCTTTCTAAACTCCGTTGGCGCCCACCAGCGCAAAAAGCTGGCGAGAAAACCGAACTTCTCGCCAGCTCAAACATACTAAATAACGCGACCTAGTTGATTACCTAGTCGATAACAACAACTGGCTTGATGAGGTCAGCTGGCTTATCACGCATGGTGAAGAGAGCCTCCTCGAGGTGATCCCAGCCGTGATAGAGGTGAGTAACCTCTGGGTGAAGGTCCAGACGGCCAGAAGTGACCAGGCTGGAGAGCTTCTCCATGCGCAGACGGCCGCCAGGCATGAGGCCGCCACGGATGTCCTTGTGGCCCATACCAACGCCCCACTCGACGCGAGGAATGTTGACGTAGTCGCCGGAACCGAGGTAGTTGACGTTACCAATCTTTCCGCCAGGCTTGAGTGCCTTGACAGCGTCCTCGAAGGTCTCGCAGCCGCCGCCGTCGACGCAGACGCGGTCGACGCCCTTGCCACCGGTGAGCTCCATGACCTGCTCCCAGATTGGGCCGTCCTTGTAGGAGATGAAGTCGGTTGCGCCGTAGCCCTTAGCTGCCTCAACGCAGACTGGACGGGTACCAACAGCAATGATGCGAGAAGCACCGTGGAGTGCAGCACCAGCAACGGACATGAGGCCGACAGGTCCAATGCCGATGACCAGGACGGTGTCGCCGAACTCGACGCCAGCGAGCTCAACTGCGTGGAAGCCGGTTGGAACCATGTCGGAAAGGATGCAGGCGTCTGCTGGATCCATGCCCTCTGGCATGTGAGCAAGGTTGCCGTCAGCGTCGTTTACGTGGAAGTACTCGGAGAAGACGCCGTCCTTGAAGTTGGAGAACTTCCAGCCAGCAAGCATGCCACCGGAGTGCATGGAGTAGCCAGCCTGAGCCTCAAGGGAGTTCCAGTCTGGAGTAATTGCAGGAACGAGGACGCGGTCGCCAGGCTTGAAGTCCTTGACGCACTCGCCGACCTCGACAACCTCTGCGGAGCACTCATGACCAAGGATCATGTTGTGACGGTCGCCGATTGCGCCCTCCCACAGAGTGTGAATGTCAGATGTACAAATTGCGACCGCAAGTGGCTTGCAGATTGCGTCCAGAGGACCACACTTTGGTGTCTCCTTCTCAATCCAGCCGGACTCGCCGATCTTGAGCATTGCATAACCCTTCATAAAACCCTCCTAAAATCTGTGTTTCTTACCAATGAAACACTGCCTACCTCGTGGAGGAGCACGTTGTACACGTGACACTGACGAGGCCCATAAACATTTTGCGAAAGCTCGCATACGAGCGTACGTGGTTGTTGCGGCCACAAATGGGTCCTCTCCACAACAAACTGCGAACACTCGCGAAGTACATTTTCAAGTACTTTTTTACGTAAATCTAGAACGAAACCGTGAAAGGTTGAGCAGACTTTCATGAATTTTAGGCTGGCGAGAAATGCGGTTTACAAATATCCGATATTTGCGCACGTAGACAATGTGTACGCTAACATACCGTTAACCAAACCTCCGACCGATGAGGAACAACGCTTATCGGCAAACGGTTACCGTTCACCGAGTCAAATGGGCAGATGTCCACTTTTCTGTTGTATGCGGTTGCTCCGTGGTGTTATGCAGAGGTGCCTTGTTATAATTCTGGCAGACGGGTTTCTCGCCACATGAGCTACTTTACTAGGTGCTTTAGCGAGAAAACCAGCGCTCACGGAAGGAATTTACATGCCTATTGATAGCCTGTTTGGAGACGCTGGCGCTAGCCTTGACTGGCAATACATAATCTCATACGCCATCCTGCTGGCTCCGGCAGTTATTCCGGGTGTGCTATTTGTTTACTCTTTTATCAAAGAACCTCGACAGTTCCGCAACGCGCTTTTTTTATTTGCGACTCTTGCGTGGTCATCAATTCTTCTGGTGCTGAGGCTGAACAACTTTATCCTTGGACTAATTCTGGTTACTCTTGTACTGCTGACACCATTTCTGACCATTGGTTTCTTGCTGATCAACACCATAGTTGTGGTAAGAAATAACGGATTTTCACTGACATCGATGCTGCCGTTTTTGATGGCTGGATTCCTTGTTCTGCTGATTGCGTCGCCGACCATCGTGAATTATTTTGACCCGGACGTTCGACACATTATTGTCTTTGTGCTGGGACTTTTTACGCTCGAGGGCCTGTGGTTCTCGTTTACCTTTATGGCTTTGCTGTTCTATTCGTGGGTGTATCGTTTGCTTCCCCGCCGACGCCAATACGATTACATCATTATTCACGGCGCTGGGCTTGACGGTCCGCGACCAACTCCGCTGCTTGCAGGCAGGATTGATAAGGCGCTTGAGCTGTGGAAGAAGCAGCATCAGCACGGAAAGTTTGTTGTTTCTGGTGGTCAAGGCGCTGACGAGATTGTCTCCGAAGCTCAGGCCATGCGCGACTATCTTCTGGAGAAGGGCGTTCCGGCCGCCGCGATTCTCATGGAAGATAAGTCGACAACTACCTGGGAAAATCTTAGGTACTCGCTAGCTGTGATCCGCGCCGACCGTACCTCCGCAGCGGCCGACGACGCGCCTGCTGGCGGATCGGTTACCAGCAACGACGCGCCTGCTGACAGCGAATTCACCACAGCGGTTGTTACCAGCGATTTCCACGTTTTCCGTTGCGCCGAATACGCCCACAACCTGGGCATTAAGGCAGATGGCATCGGTTCGCACACCAAAGGCTGGTACTGGCCCACGGCGTTTATCCGCGAGTTTATCGCAATCACCAAAGCGCACCTCTGGCCCTACCTGGTCATTGGCGGTCTGTACACGTTAATCAACGTGCTCAACTACGCATTCTTCTACCTGGGAATTGTGTAATCTAGGGGCGCTCAATTTTTGCTCCGCGCCTGATTTCTTAAAAGAATCTGTAAAATTTGCCCTTGAATTCTCAAAGCAAGTGCAACGTTTGGTGATGGTAGACTTCCCAA
>CAUUUQ010000068.1:0-4004 GCA_963548345.1 uncultured Atopobium sp.
GTAATGGCGCGAGCAGTAAGCAAGAACACGCCAGAAATCATCATAAGAGAGTTCATGATAAGCAGTACGTAGCTCATGAAGCCCGTGAGCTCACCAACGCCCAGTCTGCCAGCCATAATCATCTGGCCACCAAACCAAAGAATAGCCACATTAGTGACATACATTGAAGCCTGGAAAATAGGCAGGTTTAAGACGGACGTTCCAAAGGTCTTTGTAGCAGTCTGCGCATACTGGGTATTAACTTTTTCAAAGCGCTCGGAGACATATCCTTCTCGGACATACGCCTTAATAGCACGCACGGCCGCAAAGTCTTCCTGCAGAGCCTCGTTAAGCTTATCCATTGCACTTTGCATAACGCGATACAAAGGACCAACGCGCTTCACAATAAAGAAGAGCGCAATAGCCAAGAAAGGCAGCACGGCAAAATACACTACCGCCAGCTCTGGACTCATAATAAACGCCATAACCAAGCCCATGACCAGCATAATTGGTCCACGCATAAACGGGCGTGTACCCATTGCAAAGGCGTTCTGAATAATGGTAACGTCCGACGTCAGTCGTGTGACCAGAGAGGATGAATCGTATTTATCAAGATTTGCAAAAGCAAACTCTTCCATACGACGATACTCATCTTGTCTGAGTTGGGCGCCTAGTCCCATAGCCGCTTTTGCCGAGTAGCGAGCATAGCCAATGCCGGCAAACATGGCGAGAAGAGCAAAGACAACCATAACGGTACCGTTTACAAAAACAGTCTGAAGGTTGCCTTGCAAAATACCCTGGTCAACAATTTGAGCCATGAGTACAGGAATCACTAATTCGAGTAGGGACTCTGCAAACACGCAGAGTCCCGACATAACAAAGTCCTTTTTATACGCGCCAAAATGGTCCAAGATTACCTTTAACTCAGCGCGAGCAGATGGAGCTATTTCTTCTACAGAAGTATCATTCATCGTTAAAACACCACGTACCTTACTGTCTTGCTTTGCCTGATTTGCTTATGCCTCTTTTGGAAGCGTCTGAAGAGAAACCTCCTTGAGCTGCTCATTAGAAACAGGCGAAGGAGCGCTCGACATCAAATCAGAGCCGGAAGTAGTCTTTGGGAATGCCATAACGTCGCGGATGGAATCGGCACCTGCAAGCAGCATGCATACACGGTCAAGACCAAGTGCAAAGCCACCCATTGGAGGTGCGCCAAACGTCAGAGCTTCCATCAAGAACCCAAACTGAGCCTTTGCGCGCTCTTCAGTAAAGCCGAGTTTCTCCAGAATCTTAAGCTGCAGCTCAGCGTTGTGGATACGCATTCCGCCGCCGCCAGCCTCAAAGCCGTCCATAACAAAGTCGTAAGTATATGAGCCCATGGCCAAAGGATTAGTGTCCAGAAGGTCAAGCTCTTCCTCACGAGGAAGGGTGAAGGGCTGGTGCTCAGAGGCGTAAGACTGAGTCTCCTCATCCCAGTGGAACAGTGGGAAGTTGACAACCCAGAGGAAATCATGACCTTCTCGCGGTACATCCAGGACCTTTGCCATATGCAGGCGCATACCGCCAAGAATCTCATCTGTCTCCAGGCGACCGCCCACAGCAAAAAGAATCAAGTCCCCTGCCTCAGCAGACATCTCTGCACGCAATGCCTCAAGCTCTTCTGGCGAGAAGAACTTGGTGATAGGACCTCCCACGGAACCGTCCTCTTTGAAGGCGACCCACGCAAGTCCCTTGGCACCAAAGCCAGCAGCTACCTCGGCAAGTTTATCTACCTGAGAGCGTGGCCAGGTGCCTGCACCCTTAACGTTGATTGCCTTAACGTACTGGCCATCAGTTGTAGCAGCAGAGCTAAAGAGCTTAAAGCTGGACTGCTTGAAGACCTCAGAGACATCGTGGAGCTCCATGCCAATGCGGGTATCAGGCTTATCAGAGCCGTAGGTATCCATTGCGTCCCAGTACTGAATCTTGCGCAGTGGAGCTGGGAACTCAATGCCCATCTTTGCAAATGCATCACCCAGAATATCCTCAAGCTCGGCCATGACATCTTCCTCGCGGACAAATGCCATCTCCATATCAACCTGTGTAAACTCAGGCTGACGATCTGCACGAAGGTCCTCATCGCGGAAGCACTTAGTAATCTGGTAGTAGCGCTCAATACCGCCAATCATCAGCAGCTGCTTCAACAGCTGTGGAGACTGTGGCAGTGCATAGAAGTTTCCGCCCTGCATTCTGGAAGGAACCAGGAAGTCACGAGCTCCCTCTGGGGTAGATTTAAACAGCGCTGGAGTTTCTACCTCGGTAAAGTCACGCTTATGAAAAGCCTCACGAAGCGCAAATGCAAAATCAGAACGCATACGAAGATTCTGTGCCATCTGAGGACGACGCAGGTCAACGTAGCGGTACCTCAAGCGAAGGTCCTCATTAACATCAATGTGGTTCTCAATTTGGAATGGTGGAACAGCGCTAGTATTAAGAACCTCAATCTTTGAGGCAAGTACCTCTACCTCACCGGTAGCAAGAGCCTCATTGGTCTGGCCTTCAGAGCGATGCTGAACCGTACCAGAAATCAAAACAGGCCACTCAGGACGAATAGTCTCTGCAGTTGCAAATGTTTCTGCATCTACATCTGGGTCAAACAGAATCTGAGTTAAACCCTCGCGGTCACGGAGGTCAACAAAAATCAGACCACCAAAGTCACGACGACGCCAAACCCAACCAGTGAGCGTAACGGTCTGACCGATATGCTCTGCACGAAGCTCACCGCAGGTATGCGTATGCATGCTGTGCAAATCAACAGCTGCGTGAGCGGAATAATTCTGGGGGTTTTCTGAGGAACAATCCATTTTTATCCTTTCGTCTTTGCTTCCCTGTGCCAAATCGGAAAGCTCCTTCAAGACGGCAAAAACGTGTAGACGGCACGTTCTTGCTCATAGATAAACCATTGTACTCTCCAACGTTTAGTCGAATCCTCTCAATCTAAACTTAGTGGAGATTCACGAGGAATAAATAACTTACCGTCACACTTTTACGCTAGACTGAAATTGATACACACAAGCCCTCCTACAGGGCGAGAAGAACTTGGAGCTTTTATGGCCTATAAAGCCGCTGTTTTTGATCTAGACGGAACTCTTCTGAATACCATAGTTGATCTTGCTTGGGCAACCAATTACGCCCTTGAACAGTTTAATATGCCTACCTACACCGTTGATGAAGTACGTCAGATGGTTGGAAATGGCGTTGCAAAGCTTATCCGTGACGCCGTACCAGAAGGTACCGATGATGCAACATACCAGCGCGTACTCGCATGCTTTAAGGAGCACTACGCTGATCACAGCTTGGATAACACTGCGCCCTATCCTGGCATACTTGATGCGGTAGATGCGCTCAGAGCAGCGGGTGTTAAATGCGCTGTTGTTTCCAACAAGCCAGACTTTGCTATTGCAGATTTAATGAGCAATTTCTTCCCAGGTAGATTTGACTTTGCTCTGGGTCAGCGAGATGACCTTAAAAGAAAACCTGATGCCGAGCCTGTCCATTACGCCCTTGCTCAAATTGGCGTTGATCCTCAAGACGCTGTCTACATTGGAGACTCCGAGGTTGATGTTGCAACAGCACACAACAGCGGCATGCCTTGCATTAGCGTTACCTGGGGATTTAGAGATAAAGAAACGCTTCTAGCTGCAGGTGCTACCACACTTTGCAATACAGCAGAAGAAATGGTGCAAGAAATTCTCAAATAGTAGCACTAAAAAATGCAACCATCCGCTCATTGCCGTTGAGCGAGAAAAAACGTCCGCTTGCCTATGCCTCTCAATTCATCTGAATAAGCGTATTCGGAGGGCGGTATAGTCAATAAAAGTGCGTCCATAATTTGCGCGCAAGCGACGTGGAAAGGATTGCATCATGGGCAAGAAAAGTTCTGAGGTTCTCCAGATTTCTTACGAAGACCTGGTAGAGTACCTGCACAGTAATCACTCTGTGTACATGCAAGTCGGACACCAGGTTTATTACCTCACTGATGTCAA
>CAUUUQ010000069.1:0-3921 GCA_963548345.1 uncultured Atopobium sp.
TCTACGACTTCTTGGACCTTCTCGATATTTACGGTCTTTGAAACGCGGCGCCAGAGCGTGTCTGCAATCTTATCAATTTCTTCCTGTTTAATATTTGTGCCAGATTCTTTTGCTTTAATCTGACCAGTTACACAGCGATTACAGAAGCCCTCAAGCGTTCTAATACTTTGACCAGCCTTGTCAGCCATGTAACGACGGATGTCCTCTGGCAAATCGTCTGCAGTAAGAGAAGAATTTCTCTCTTTAAAAGCTCGGTCGCAGAAGACATGAATAAGATTGAGCTTCATCTCGTAACTTGGAGATTCAATGCCAATAACAATGCCGCCACTCATGCGAGAAGTAATACGATCATCAAAACCGTCAGATCCCATACCAAGCTGAGCAGGTGTTCTATCTGCGGCAAGAATAATTTGCTTACCTCTATCAATAAGAGAATTAAAAATATTGAAGAAGAAGTTAATAGTACCTGCTTTACCAGCAAGTTTTTGGACGTCATCGATGATAAGAACATCAATGTTTTGGTAGTTATTACTAAGCTCTGTTGCGGCGTTTCCTGATGCGTTTTTACGAACTGCATTTACGTAGTCATCAACAAAGGCATCTGCGTCTTTGTAAACACAAACGCGTTCAATGTCTTCAGAGTTTATGTAGTTTTGAACGGCTCGCAGAAGGTGAGTTTTTCCAAGTCCACTAGCACCGTAAATAAAGAGTGGATTTGCCTTGCCTTTTGCATCGTTTGCAACGTTTAAAGCATGCTGATGGGCAAGCTCATTCTCATCACCAACAACAAAGCGATCAAACGTGAGGTTTGAATTGAAAGATGTCTCCTCATAGAGAGGGTTACTTTTACGGCGCTTTAACGTCTGCTGCTTCAATTCTTCAAGACTCTGTTCCTGAGACTCAAAATCTTGAATCTGTTCTGGAACAACTGCCTGGATAGGAGCGGTTTTCTGCTTCCAAGCGTTAAACTCCTGGGGAGTCATTGTGGAAGTAGTGGTAACAGGAGTAGAAGACTTTGTAAGAGTAAGACTCAAGATAATGTCTTCAAAAGCTGCAGCCGAGAGGCATCTCTCAACAATTGGCAGGTTTTTAAGGATACGGTTATATGCCAAGCGCATTGATGTCTCAGCACAGAGCGTGTTACCTTCAACTTTAATTGGAGTGCAGGTTCTCAACATGGCGATAAAAGCCTCTGGCTGATTCTCTTCAACCAAAAGGTCAATTGCGTCTTGCCACAGAGCTACTGCGTCTGAATCAATTGATGCATCCATACGTGTCCAATCAAAATGTTGAAAATTGGGACACCTAGTATAGAGGAATGTTGATAACTTTCAGCGAATAATGTTGAGAAACTCTATGAAAGGAGGGTTTCTCCAATAGTGGTGAGCTTATATTTTTGCCCAACTTTTCCAATTATTCCTATGTTTACCAGCGATTTTAATTCTCTTGACCAGGTTGGTGTAGAAAGGCCAAAGGCACTAGTGAGCTCTGTTGCTCCAACCCATTCATGTTCAGAGAGATACTGAAGAACTTGTTTTGCTCGATCTGTTAATACCAGATTAGGAAGTTGTGCAGCTGGTTGTGCAGATACCTGTTGAGATACTGCTTGTGGGGTATGTGTAATTGCCTGCTGATTCTGATTAACAGGCAATTCTTCAACTTCTTCTTGAGTTGGAAGTGTCTGAATATGAGCATCTTTAGAGCGGCGTGTTGATAAAGTAACAATGGTTCCGCCAGAGATATTGTCTTCAAGGGTAAGGCTTCCACCCTTCTCAACCATGTATTGCTGAGCATAAGGAAGACCAAAACCAACGCCTCTAATAAACGATTTCATTTCTTCCGTTGCAGAAGAGGTACCAAACTCAAGAGCTCGGTTTTTCTCTTTAATACCAGGTCCTTGATCTGAAAACCTAATGGTATTTCCGTTGTCCATAATTGAGATTGTGGGTGCTACAAAGCGAGCATGAATGAAATTCTCCACAATCTCACGCATAACCATAAAAGGAATTTTTCCACCCTGCTCGTGAGCAAGCTGGTTAACGGTTGCTGCAATCTCGTCAAGATAAGAACGAACATCTTTAGGTTCTACAAGAACAACGCGAGGTGCTGCGGCTTTATCGTCATACACTGCAATACGTGCAGCATAGCGGACGGTGAGAGAGTTATCAGAACCAGCATCTTTTTCATCCTGGTTGGTGTTTTCCTCAACAAAAGGAAAGAAATCTCTTGCCATGACACCTCCTTTTCAACAATTGTTAAACAAATGAAGAAAACTTTTCGTTTTCTTTCACAGTGAATGAAAGTTTTCAACAAGTGTTAAACATCTGTAGATAACTTTATATCTTTGTGAAAGACGTACTGAATGATAGTAGCATTTACCGGACATATTTCAGCTTACAGAAATATTCCTTTCAACAAATTTCTTCATGTATCACAAGTGAAATTTTTAAGATGAATGGTTTTCTCGCTAAGTTTTTTGAATGAAAAAGAGAAAAAGTTGAGGTATTTGCGTAGAAAATTTGACAGGTACCCATAAACGCGAGTACAATCTGTAGGCTTTTTAATCGATACTGTACCCGTTCGGGAGGAAATAGCTATGAAGCGTACCTACCAGCCAAATAAGCGCAAGCGCGCAACTACCCACGGTTTCCGTGCACGTATGGCAACTAAGAATGGTCGTGCCGTTCTCGCTCGTCGTCGCCTTAAGGGCCGTAAGCGCCTCACCGTCTAAGGAATGTTTCTGTGAAGACCATTAAATCTCGTTCAGAGTTTGAAAGGGTCTTCTCTGCGGGGAAGAGGGCTCAAAGTTCTGTTCTTCGTATACGAGTAGCACCATCCACTGAGGCACATCCTTCCGAGGTAGCCTTTGTAGCTCCAAAAAGACTAGGTAACGCCGTATTTAGAAACAGGTGTAAACGCGTTTTACGCGAAGCAGCTCGAAAGAGCGGTTTACCTGTTGAGGGATACGGCATTATTCTCTTTGCGACTAAAGATACACACAGCACTAATCCTGCTGATATAAGCGTTTCTTTGGATGCTCTGTTAAGAAAGACAGGGGTCAAATGAGCGAGAAAAGACAAGGTTCTTTTCTCGCAAACTTGTTCCTAGGTGCTATTCGTTTCTATCAAAGAAACATCTCTCCCCTTTTTAAGCCGCACTGTATTTACCGGCCTACTTGCTCTGAATATGCAGTTCAAGCTATACAAAAGTACGGTGTTAAAAAGGGAAGTTGGCTTGCTCTTAAGCGTATTGCTCGCTGCCACCCTTTTCATAAGGGAGGATACGATCCCGTTCCGTAAAGGAACGCACCGGAGGAAATATGTGGGATTGGATTGTTAACTTTCTATACACAGTCTTAGCGGGACTTCAATCATTCTCGGGAGACTGGGGTATGGCAGTTATCCTGCTTACCATCATTATCCGTATTATCCTGGTTCCAATGACCAACAAGCAGACGGCCTCTATGGCTCGTATGAGCGTTGTTCAGCCAAAACTTAAGGAAATCCAGGAGCGTTATGCTGATGATCCAGTAAGACAGAATGAGGAGATGCGTAAGCTTTACGCAGAGATTAACTTCAATCCACTCGGTGGTTGTCTTCCTCTGCTTCTACAGTCCCCTATCTTTATTGCACTCTTTACCGTTGCAAAGATGGTTCCAGTAGACTCCCGCTTCTACAACATTCTTCCTTCTATCGCACGAGCAACATCTGACATTTTTGCTGTTGACGGCCTTGTTGCTGCTATCCCTTACATTATCTTTGTTATTTTATTTGGTCTTACTACTTTCCTTTCTATGGCAGTAAATGCTCGTACAAGCTCTGGTGAGCAGCGTACCCAGCAGTACATGATGGGTGGCATGATGACCCTCATGATGCTCTGGTTTGGTTGGACTGTGCCAGCAGCTGTTCTTCTCTACTACGT
>CAUUUQ010000070.1:0-3845 GCA_963548345.1 uncultured Atopobium sp.
GAATAGAATATGGATTTGTTAAAGAATGAGTGTCCAACAGATTGGACAGTAAAAATAGCTGAAAGACAAAACAGTAAGAGACAGAGACAAAAAGTTTCAAAAGGAGTTTGGATGATTACCACTAAGAGATTGTTTCTTATTCCATGGCATGCATCTGATGCCAATGAGCTCTATGAACTGGCAAAAGACTCAGAGATTGGTCCACTTTGTGGATGGGAACCTCACAAAACTTTAGAAGATTCCAAGCAGGTTCTTGCAAACGTGCTGTCCGAGAAGTTCTGTTATGCCGTAAAGGATATGAAGACTGGTCATGTAATTGGCTCGATGTCATTGGATTTTAAAGAAATTCCTGATCCAAAAGATTCCTCAAAGCAGTTGCATCAGGCTGAAATTGGCTATTGGATTGGTCGTCCTTATTGGGGACAAGGGTTGGCGCCTGAAGGCGCTCAAGCTCTTACTACCTATGCATTTGAAGAGCATGGCGTTGACCAGGTGATTATTAGATATCTTGAGCGTAATAAGAGGTCTGCTTTAGTGGCTCAAAAGTGTGGCTTTACAGAAGCAGAAATCTTTACTGACTTGAATAAATATACAGGCAAAGAAGAGCAGTTTGGTATCTCAGTACTCACAAAAGAGGATTGGGAACGTGTTCAAAAATAGCAGTTGTTCTCGTTATTTTGTGTGTTGTTTTTAAATGTTGCATAAGGCAAACTCGTATATGAAACGGCAAAACTACATGTAAAGCAATTAAAACAGTTAGTGGATTAAAGATTCTGCTTGTAAGAAAAGCGAAAGAAGTCTGCATATGATGATCAACAAACGCCTCATTGCCCTCATTGAGGAGAGTAAAAAATATATTGGCTTGACCGTGCTTTACCAGTGGCTTGCGCTGCTTGCCAATATTGTATTTATGTACTCTCTGGCAAGAATGATAGAAGCTTTGTTCATGAATTATTTTGTCTTTGAAGAGCAGCTGGTATTTATTGGTCTTTGCCTTATTGCTATTGTGATCAGGTATTTCTGCAAACTTGCTCAGCACAAGACAAGCTTTTACGCAGCTAAGAGAGTTAAAAAGACCCTTCGCGAGAAGATCTATCAGAAGCTTTTAGAGTTTGGTCCTTCTTACAAGAACTCATATGCTACCAGTGAAATTGTTCAGCTGGCAGTTGAAGGCGTTGACCAGCTGGAAACCTATTTTGCGCAGTATCTGCCACAGTTCTTCTATGCTGTTTTAGCTCCACTCACACTTTTTCTTGTTTTGCTTCTTATTAGTCCGGTAGTTGGCATTGTTTTGCTGGTATTTGTGCCGCTCATTCCAATGACCATCGTTCTTATCCAGAAGTTTGCAAAGAAGCTTTTGTCTAAGTATTGGGGCCAGTATACGCAGCTTGGCGATACGTTTTTGGAGAACCTGCAAGGCCTTACTACAGCAAAGATTTACAAGGCTGACGATTTCAAGCACAAGCAGATGAACGAGGAAGCCGAGCACTTTAGGCGTATTACCATGAAAGTTCTAACCATGCAGCTCAACTCCATCACCGTGATGGATGTGGTTGCATTTGGTGGAAGCGCGCTTGGTACAATTCTTGCAATTCAGCAGGTAAATGACCAGCTCCTCTTTATGTGGGAAGGCGTCTTTGTTATTTTGATTTCGGCTGAGTTCTTCCTGCCTATGCGTCTTTTGGGCAGTTATTTCCACATTGCCATGAACGGTATGGCAGCGTCGGACAAGATCTTTGACCTGCTTGATATGCCTGTTCGAGAGCAGGGTACTAAGACCGTTCCAGCTTCCAGTGATGTCGCTTTGCGCAACGTTTCTTTCTCCTACGACGGCGAGAAGCCCGTCTTGGTGAATGTTTCTTTTGGAATGTGCGCTAACTCTTTGAATGCCCTGGTAGGAGAGTCAGGCTGCGGAAAATCAACAATTGCAGCACTTCTGACCGGAAAACTCCGCTCGTATTCTGGAGATGTTCTGTTTGGAAATACCAGTTTGTCAGACATTTCTGACCAGAATTTACTTCAAAACGTTACATATATTGGTCATCAAGCACATCTCTTTATGGGAAGCGTTCGCTCTAACCTTGCCATGGGTAATCCAGAGGCAACTGAAGAACAGCTCTGGCACGCCCTTGAACAGGTCAATCTTGCTGAGTTCGTAAAGTCTTTGGGTGGACTTGACGCGCCAGTTGCCGAGAAGGGATCCAACTTGTCTGGTGGTCAGCGTCAGAGATTAGCACTGGCCAGAGCCCTGCTTCACAATAGCCAGATGTACATCTTTGATGAAGCTACTTCAAATATTGATGTTGAGAGTGAAGACGTTATTATGCAGCAGGTTCACCAGCTTGCTCAGACAAAGATGGTGCTGGTAATTTCGCATCGCTTGGTAAACGTTAAAAATGCTGATCAAATTGTTGTTATGCAGCATGGTCACATTGTTGGAAGCGGTACGCACCAAGAGTTGCTTTCAACAAATGACGAGTACAAACGAATGACGCAGGCCCAGACCGAGCTTGAGAATTATGTGAAAGGAGTTGAGGCGTAATGAAGACAGAAGTTAAGAACAGCGCCACAACTGCACGTACTTCTCGCCGTAGTGCGCTCACTATTATGCTGAGACTGGTGGGGCTGGTTCGTCCGCTGGCTGGCTTTATGATACTTGCAATTTTGATGGGCGTTTTGGGTAACCTTGCCGCCACGTTCATCAGCATTTTTGGGGCATATGCGCTGCTCAGCGCTATGGGCTTTGCTTCATCTTCTCCTATGGCGTTGCTTTTTGGTGGCATGCTTTTGTTTGCCATGGTCCGCGGTCTGCTGCGCTATGCCGAGCAGGAATGCAACCACTTTATTGCGTTTAAACTGCTCGCACTTATTAGAGACCGTGTGTTTACGGCGCTCAGAAAGCTTGCTCCTGCAAAGCTTGAGGTCAAAAATAAGGGCAACCTGATGAGCGTCATTACCTCAGACATTGAGCTACTTGAGGTTTTCTACGCACACACAATTTCACCTATTTGCATCGCGGTTGTGTTCTGCGTTGTTATGGTGTGGTTTATTGCAGGTACTACCAACTGGATTTTAGGCGTCATTGCACTCGTTTCTTACCTGGTAGTTGGCGTGGCAATTCCGCTTGCTATGTCTAAGCGCTCCGAGCAAGACTCTGCTGAGGCAAGAGATCTTGCTGGTAAGCTTTCTACGGTTACCCTTGATAACCTACGCGGACTTGACGAGATTCTGCAATACAACACCGGTAAGCAGATGATTAAGGAAACAAGTCAGTTAGCTGATCAGTTAAGTGACAGACAACAGGCGGTTAAGAAGGCATTTGGTGTCAACGATGCGGTCACCTCAACGGTCATTCTTGCCGCAACACTAGTTATGTTCTTTAGTTCGTTCTACCTGGCCTATCATCAGCAGATTCTTATGAATGAAGCTTTCATTGTCACCATTGCATTGATGAGTTCGTTTGGACCTGTTGTGGCTTTGGCAGCACTTGGTACAACCCTGACCAGTACGTTTGCTGCGGGTAATCGTGTTTTGGATATTTTGGACGAACAGCCCCTGGTTGAAGATGTAGTGGGTCAAAAAGACATCTCATATGAGGGCGTGCGTGTATCTGAGCTTTCATTTGCATATGATAACGAGCAGATTCTGGACAACATTTCTGTGGATATTCCTACCGATAAGATCGTGGGAATTGTAGGTAAGAGTGGCTCGGGCAAGTCTACGCTGCTTAAACTCTTGATGCGTTTCTGGCCAGCAACACCTGGCGCCATTGAGATTTCTGGAACTCCTCTGGAGCAGATTAATACCTCTAACCTGCGCGATCTTGAGAGCTACATGACGCAGGA
>CAUUUQ010000071.1:0-3813 GCA_963548345.1 uncultured Atopobium sp.
GGTTTCTCGCCAATGGATACGCCCGGGTCAGCGGTTTGACCTCGCAAAATAGGCGAGAAGAAAGATCTCGCAGCTAGAGGGCATCAATCGCTCTTCACAAAGCGTTCATCTTTTAGAGATTTTAGGCTTGTTTCTTGTCAAAAATGAGTGTAAAGTAGACGGGCTGCTCAAACAGGACAATTATGTCTAAAGGCAGTATGTACAGGACGTGGTCCGCTGGGGAAGAGTACCCGATGTGCTCTCAAGGTCCCATGACCACCGAAGGTTAGGAAAGAGCATGGTTAATACCATCCTCGGCCGCAAGCTGGGCATGACCCAGGTATGGGACGAGAACGACAACGTCGTTCCTGTTACCGTCGTTCTTGCTGGCCCCTGCACCGTTTCACAGGTAAAGACTGTTGAGACGGACGGCTACAATGCCGTACAGATTGGCTTCGGCGACATCTCCGAGAAGCATGTCAACAAGCCAATGGCTGGTCACTTCAAGGCACAGGGCGTCGAGCCAATGCGTTACCTCCGCGAGGTCCGCGTTGAGGATGCTTCTGAGCACAAGACCGGCGATGTTGTCACAGTTGCTGACTTCTCCGAGGTCACCGCTGTTGACGTAACAGGCACTTCTAAGGGTAAGGGTTTCCAGGGTACCGTTAAGCGCTGGAACTTCTCTCGCGGTCCAATGACTCACGGTTCTCGTAACCAGCGTCGTCCAGGTTCCATTGGTCAGTGCGCATACCCTGCACGCGTTCGTAAGGGCCTTCACATGTATGGTCACATGGGCGCAGAGCGCGTTACGGTCAAGAACCTTAAGCTTGTCCGCGTTGATGCTGAGCAGAACCTCATGCTTATCAAGGGTGCTGTTCCTGGCGGCAAGAATGCCCTCGTCCAGGTCCGCATGGCCTAAGGGCCTTTAGGCAAACACTTAGGCTAACAAGGAGACAACATGTCCAAGTATGAGATTAAGAACGTAGAGGGAAAGAAGGTCGGCGACGCCGAGCTCTCCTCTGACGTCTATGGCATTGAGCCAAACATCCCTGTTGTGCACCAGGTTGTAGTCTGCCAGGACGCATCCGCACGTCAGGGTACCCACTCTACAAAGAACCGTCACGAGGTATCCGGCGGTGGCGTTAAGCCTTACCGTCAGAAGGGTACTGGTCGTGCTCGCCAGGGTTCTATTCGTGCTGGTCAGTGGACTGGTGGTGGCGTCATCTTTGGACCTACCCCTCGTTCACACGCACGTCGTATTAACAACAAGATGGTCAAGCTTGCTATGAGGTCCGTCCTCTCCGGCAAGGTTGCAGACTCCGAGCTTGTCCTCGTTGACTCTCTTGAGTTTGCTCAGCCTTCCACCAAGCAGGCAAAGGCTGCACTTCAGAACCTCGGTATTGAGGGTAAGCGCGTTACCGTCATCGTCCCAGACGACGACGTCAACACCTACCTCTCTTTCCGTAACCTTCCTAAGGTTTCGGTCTTCGGCGTTTCTGAGGTTACTACTCGTTTCCTGATCGACAACGGCGCACTTGTTATGTCCGCTGATGTTGCTAAGCAGCTTGGGGAGGTGCTCGCATAATGAACTCTCCTTATGAGGTCATCATTCGTCCTATCGTTTCAGAGCGTGCTTTCGATCTGATGGAGCAGGGCAAGTACACTTTTGAGGTTGCTCGTAACGCAGGTAAAGAAGAGATTGCTGCAGCCGTAGAGAAGCTCTTCTCTGTACACGTCACCAAGGTAAACACACTTTCTGTTAAGCCAAAGAACAAGCGTGTACGTTATCAGCAGGCAGGTAAGACCCGCCAGTGGAAGAAGGCTATTGTTACCCTCGCTGCTGGTGAGACTATCGAGATCTTCGGTAATAACTCTGCTGAGTAAGGTTTTTCTCCCGTGCCTCTTTTGAGGTACGGGTTCGTATGCCGCGCATTATAGATACGCGCGGTACCGTGGTAATCCGGTGTTAGCTCGACTTTCCCTTAAGCGGGCTAGCCAACGGAGAAGAAAGGGATACTGTTTATGGCAGTTAGGCATCTAAAGCCAACAAGCGCAGGCAGGCGCTTCCAGACAATCTCAGACTTTGCTGAGATTACAACTGATAAGCCCGAGAAGTCCCTTCTCGAGCCTCTGCCAAAGAAGGCTGGCCGCAACAACAATGGCCGCATCACTACCCGTCACCAGGGTGGTGGCCACAAGCGCCAGTACCGTCGTATCGACTTCAAGCGTCGCAAGGATGACATCCCAGCTAAGGTCGCTACTGTTGAGTACGATCCTAACCGTTCCGCTCGTATTGCTCTTCTGCACTATGCAGACGGCGCAAAGGCATACATCCTTTGCCCAGAGGGCCTGAGCGTCGGTGACACCGTTCTTTCTGGTACTAAGGACATCGACATCAAGCCTGGTAACTGCACCACTCTTGAGCAGATTCCAGTAGGTACTCTTGTTCACGCAGTTGAGTTCCAGCCTGGCAAGGGTGCTGCAATGGCACGCGCTGCTGGTACTTCCGTCCAGCTCATGGGTAAGGACAACGGCTATGCAGTTCTGCGTATGCCTTCCTCCGAGCTCCGTCGTGTTCTTCTGACCTGCCGTGCAACCATCGGCGAGGTTGGTAACGCTGAGCACTCCAACATTGTTGTTGGTAAAGCTGGTCGTTCCCGTTGGGCAGGCGTCCGTCCTACCGTCCGTGGTACTGTCATGAACCCTGTTGACCACCCACACGGCGGTGGTGAAGGTAAGAACCACACTTCTGGTCGTCCTTCCGTCACCCCATGGGGTAAGCCAACCAAGGGTTATAAGACCCGCGACCCGAAGAAGGCTTCTAACCGCCTGATCATTCGCCGTCGTAAGTCCAAGTAAGACACGAGTAGGAGTAGATAAATGAGCAGAAGTCTCAAAAAAGGCCCCTTTGTGGAGACTCGCCTCCTTGCGCGTGTCGCTGCAATGAACGAGGCTGGCAAGAAGGACGTTATCAAGACTTGGTCACGTTCCTCAACCATCTTCCCTGAGATGGTCGGTCACACCATCGCTGTTCACGATGGTCGTAAGCATGTACCTGTGTACGTCACTGAGTCCATGGTTGGTCACAAGTTGGGCGAGTTCTCCCCATCCCGTACCTTCCGCGGTCACAAGGCCAAATAGGGGGAGTGTAGTAAATGGCTAAGAACACCGATTCTATTGAGGTTCGCGCAACAGCTAAGTATGTTCGCGTTGCTCCTCGTAAGGCTCGCGCAGTTGTCGCGCTTGTTCGCGGTAAGTCTGTCGAGAAGGCCCTTGAGGTTCTTCAGTTCTCGACTCGCGCTGCCGCAACTGATATTGCTAAGGTTCTGCGCTCCGCAGTTGCTAACGCCGAGAACAACAATGGTCTCCGTGCTAACAACCTGGTAGTCAAGACCGCTTTTGTTGACGAAGGCCCAACGCTTAAGCGTATTCGCCCTCGTGCAAAGGGCTCGGCTTCCCGCATTAACAAGCGTATGAGCCACATTACCGTTGTCGTTGCACCTCGAAAGGAGGCGTAGGAATGGGTCAGAAAGTACAGCCTACAGGCTTCCGTCTTGGTGTAACCGAGAGCTGGCGTTCTCGTTGGTACGCCGATAAGGACTACGCCGAGCAGCTCGGCAACGATCTTGCTATCCGCAAGTATCTCGAGAAGCGCCTTGAGAAGGCAGCTGTTGCTCGTATTGATATCGAGCGCGCTGGCGATAAGGTCAAGGTAACTATTTTCTCCGCACGTCCTGGTATTGTCATTGGCAAGAAGGGTGCAGAGATTGACGGCCTCCGTGCAGATCTTGAGCGTGTTGCTAAGGTCGGCAAGGGTCAGGTCAACGTTGATGT
>CAUUUQ010000072.1:0-3760 GCA_963548345.1 uncultured Atopobium sp.
CACCTCATAATACCGTAAAGCCCGCTTTCCTTCGAGAAGGAAAACGGGCTTTACAGCGAGACATAGACTGCCACTAATTCTGGTAGCTATTAGGATTAAGGGTGTTCAGGCAGCTGTGACTCTTTAATCGTCAACATTCCTCAGAGCAGTTAGAAGCTCAATTTACTTGACGACCTCATTCTCGACGGCTGGCAGGAAACCATACCTTCCCTCATTAATTTGTTTTGTAAAGCAGATTTCCTTCGTCTCAGTTCCAATCAGTTCCAGAGAATCCGTATTTTCTATGACGATGATTTGTCCATCAAAGTTAGTTTGGATATCTCGATAGAACGCTTCGCCCAATTCGCCTGGTAGTTCGTCATCTTCCCCTGAGTCCGGAGAACGATAAGTGACAAGAGGCGAATCAAGCACAACGAATCCAGGAAATGGCATCCCCCGTTTGAAACAATATTGAGCCAGGGTGATTGTAAAGGCAGCATGAAGTATTGCGCGTACCCCCTTGCCATGTGCTGAGCGTGGGTGCTCACCAGCAACGATGTCATATTTTTGTGAATCATAACGAACAGATTCCGCAGAAGGATATCCCCAAGCAACAAGACGCTCCGCAAGTTGCTTTGAGAAATCTTCCTCCACTGATTGGTTAAGTCCTGTAACCTCGGGTGTGGTCTTCGAAGCAGCTTCATCAGTGATTTGTTGGAGCATATTCTTATAGGTCTTGACTTGTTCATAAAAGCCAAGGTATTTTTCGACCTCGCTCCGCTTTGCAAGAAGTTCCTGAAGGCTTTGCGTCCCTAGATTCATCTTTGCATCGATTATATTGATTTGCTGTTCAATAGATTCAATCTCTTGACGCGACGTATCAATTACCCCTTGGAGCTCAATAATACGGGCGTCCAGATGTTCTATAGTGACTCGCAAATCATCAAGCAACCCCAAAGTCTTCTGGGTCTCAGCTTCGACAGAATTACTTAGGAGATTCCCCGCTCCACCGCACTCCGGTTCGAGATGCTGTTTGGACGGCTCGGCTCCGCAAAAGACACAGATGCCCTGCTGAAAGTACCCAAGAAGATTTCCTGTTTCCTTAATCATTTCAAGACGCGCTAAATCGCTCTCATATTGCTTCTCCAAGATAGTAAACCGACCACGCAATGTTTCTGCCTCTGACTCCTCCACGCTGCAGGAATCCTTCTCAGTTTGCCGTTGCTTGTAGACAGTAAGAAGTTCATTTCGCGCCTTTAGAAGAGGCTCAAGCTTTGCGTTACGCTCATCAATCTCCGCATTCAGCCTATCAAGCTGTTCACTAAGATTTTTCGGCTCATCAACATCTTGTAGTTGTGGCTCAATCTCGAGGAGCATTCGTTTTACAATCTCCTGTTGGGCCTCACGCAACAACTTCTTCTGCTGTGGAGTTGGAACCGCAATCAAAGCAGAGTCATCTTCACCAGTGAGGACAAGCTTGAGGACAGAGGCCTCTTTAGTTTTATTAGTGGATTGTCCACTAAATCCAGGCTTATATTTGGACTGAATTTTAATCTCGTCAATAAGACATAGACGAATTAAATCCCGAAAGCTGAGCGTGTTGGTTACGTTATGTTTGCTCTTCCGTACTTTCTTCCCATCAAGCCCAATTTGGCTGAGGAGGAATCTGGAGATATTATCCATTTTTTTCGGGTCATGTCTGGCGGCAAGCTTCTGATCAGGCGTTGCTGAAGATTCATCACGGATACACGACTGATACAGGTATACGTTATTACCTCCATCCACAGGCCGTGCCAGAGTGATGCGTTCACCATTGGGAAGTTCCATGCCAAGCAGAACACGCGTGTATCCTTTCCGTTCCGGGATTTCTTTAAGTTCACCTGCCCCGAGGACAAAGTCAATAGCATCGACGATAAATGACTTACCGGTGTCAGAAGGGCCGTGGATAACGGTGACGGAAGGGCCAAAGTCAATCGAGGCTGGCTCTTTGTTATTCCCGGTAAATGTTAGGTGCAAAAGCGTGATTCGTTTCATGAGTTGTCGTTTCCTTTCTCATACTGCATAGTTTCAAGCTCTTCCGTCCAATGCGAGCAAATCTTTTTCATCTGCTCTCGCAGGTACACGTAGTCGCTTCCCCTAGATCCATCCACAACCCAGCGCGCTCGGCTTTGAAGAGAACGAGCATAGCTACTTTCAAATAGCTTCAGGAAGTTCTCCGCACCGTCATTCGCACAGAACTCAACTCCTCGTTCGCTGGTTTCTATATGAATGAGTCCAGCTCTCACCATGACAGATAGGCCCTCTCTCACGCGCTGACGTCTCATTCCAAATTCACCTGCTCGTATAGGGACCGGAGGGTACAAACTCTCGGGACCATTGAAATCTGCACTATGCAGCAACGCATAGTCTAGGAACACGAGATGGTTTATATCGATACGGTCAGGGAAAGCCTCAACAAGAATTGTCAAAACGCGCATACCCACTTCGAGCGGGCTATTTAGCAGATTCTTCATTGGTCTATCACCCAAGTTAGTTTGTCGTCATTCGCAAGCTGATGGCAAATTCCTTTGCGATCTTTGATTGTTGACTGTGCAATAAGCGCATGAGCGCTAAGATCAAGCTGACCAGACTGTGACAGCACAGCTTGAAGTCGAGCGAGGCCAGTAACAAACTCTCCTTCTGCAGTCTCAATTACACCGCTGTGAACGTCTTCTTGGAGTTTCTCGTAAGTGCCTGGAGGCACCGACTCCCTTGCATATAGGCGCAGTGCTTCAGCAGAGTAGAAGTCTTCTCGATGCCTCTGAAATTGCTTACCGTACACAGGATGCCCGGAAACAGACGCAATATCCGAGCATGCTCCAGGAGCCTTCTCCCTATAGACGTCCAAGAGTTTCCTGATATAGACCGATTCATTTGCCTTTGGATTTTTTGGAGCTTGCTTAACAGGAGGCCGTTTGGGGAGAGGTGTCCCAAACCTTGCCGCATAGTATGGTGTACTGCGGTGTGTTTCAAGCATTTCGCTCAATTCAAGGGACCGAAACATCGAGAAATTCGCATCATTGGCAAACTCTCGAATAGAATCCAGTGTCTGGTCATCGTACTTATTCACAGAAACGCTACGTTTTTTGAGTGTTTCAATGAACTTCTTTTGGAGCTCTGAAGGCTTGCTCAAAAGACGGTTAAACGTTGAACCACATCCTCTTGGCGACACGAATACGTATCGATCCGGCATACAATAGTGTCCGCTTACCACGCCATGGAAGACCTTCATCATCTCAGGGACTGCGTCTTTAAAGGAGAGATCTCTAGCATAATGCTTAGCTTGATAGCAGTCCCAACCGCCTTCAAAACCATTTACGGTCTTGAATGCCGCAATATCGACACCTTGGTCACCGGGTCCTCCAAGTTGCTTAATCTGCTGATAGGATTCTTTTAGTCCAGAAGCCCACTCAACAATAAATTTCTCCCATTCATCTGGGGAATAGAAAAAGACACGCTGTTGCGGAGAAACCGGCGGTCCAGATAGACCGGGTTCATGCGATTCCAACGTAGCAGGTACAGGGATATCCAGGAGCTCCAAGGGATTATCACTTACGTTTGAGTGACTAATTGTAGACACAGGGCACCTCCTTAGTTGATAGTTATTTTTACTAATTTTATGAGACGGCAGTACTCTCCACTACAGCCATCATAAAATTTCCTACCGAGAATCATATATGTGAGACGCACCTCATAATACCGTAAAGCCCGCTTTCCTTCGAGAAGGAAAACGGGCTTTACA
>CAUUUQ010000073.1:0-3514 GCA_963548345.1 uncultured Atopobium sp.
GATACGCCCGGCACAGTGGCTTGTTGACATGTGGCTTTCATCAGCGTAAAGTACTTCCCTGCGTAATTCCAAGGGGACAGTGCTGTGTCGCCTTTCGAATATGTAAAACTGCAGGTAGATAGGTATAAGAAGGAGAAGATCTTGCCTACTATTAACCAGCTCGTACGTAAGGGCCGCGTGAGCGTCAAGTCAAAGTCCAAGAACGCCGCTCTTCAGCACAACCCACAGAAGCGTGGTGTTTGCACCCGCGTTTTCACCACTACGCCAAAGAAGCCTAACTCAGCACTCCGTAAGGTTGCTCGTGTTCGTCTTGTTAATGGCATTGAGGTAACCGCTTACATTCCTGGTGAGGGCCACAACCTCCAGGAGCACTCCATTGTTCTGGTTCGTGGCGGCCGTGTCCGTGACCTTCCTGGTGTTCGTTACAAGGTTGTTCGCGGTGCATTCGACTGCGCAGCAGTTCAGAATCGTGCTCAGGGCCGTTCCCGTTACGGCACTAAGCGTGCTAAGTAATCACGTCCACTACTCGAACTAGTTCTTAGGAGATTAATATGCCGCGTCGCGCAGCAGCAGTACGTCGTGAGGTTATGCCTGACGCCGTCTACAACAATCGTCTGGTAACCCAGCTCATTAACAAGGTCCTTCTCGACGGCAAGAAAGCAACCGCAGAGCGCATTGTCTACGGTGCATTTGACATCGTCGCAGAGAAGACTGGCGAGGATGCCCTCACTGTCTTCAAGAAGGCTATGGATAACATTCGCCCAACACTTGAGGTTAAGCCTAAGCGTGTTGGTGGCGCTACTTACCAGGTCCCAATGGAGGTTAACTCCCGTCGTGCAACTACTCTTGCTATCCGCTGGATGGTCACTTTCAGCCGTAGCCGTAAAGAGAAGACCATGGCAGAGCGTCTTGCAAACGAGATCATCGACGCAACTAACGGCGTAGGTGCATCCGTCAAGCGCCGTGAGGACCTGTACAAGATGGCTGAGGCCAACCGCGCCTTCTCCCACTACCGCTTCTAGTCGGAATTCAGGAGTAGCAAACAAATGGCTAAGACTAAGTACAATCTTAAAGACCTCCGCAACATCGGCATCATGGCTCACATCGATGCTGGTAAGACCACCACAACGGAGCGTATTCTTTACTACACCGGTAAGACCCACAAGATTGGTGAGGTCCACGACGGTGCAGCAACTATGGACTGGATGGTTCAGGAGCAGGAGCGCGGCGTAACCATTACTTCCGCAGCTACCACTTGCTTCTGGAAAGACCACGTCATCCAGATCATCGACACCCCAGGTCACGTTGACTTTACCGCTGAGGTTGAGCGTTCTCTTCGTGTTCTGGACGGCGCAGTTGCAGTCTTCGACGCAGTTGCAGGCGTTCAGCCACAGTCCGAGACCGTTTGGCGTCAGGCAACCAAGTACGGCGTACCTCGTATTGCATTCATCAACAAGTTTGACCGCGTAGGCGCAGACTTCTTCCGTGCAATCCAGACCATGCGTGACCGCCTCGGCGCAAACGCAATTGCAGCTCAGGTCCCAATGGGTGCTGAGTCCAACTTCTGGGGTCTTATCGACCTTGTTACCAACACTGCATGGGACTTTAAAGAGGATGCAAAGGGCATGATTTACCCTGAGCCACTCGACGAGATTCCTGCTGAGTTTGTAGAGATTGCAGCTGAGAAGCGTGAAGAGCTTCTTGAGGCAGCTTCTGACTTCTCTGAGGAGCTCATGATGGCTGTTCTCGAGGGTGAAGAGGTTGACGTTGAGACCCTTAAGGGTGCTCTTCGTGCTGGCGTTCTTGCTGGCCAGATTAACCCTGTCTTTGTTGGCTCTGCTTACAAGAACAAGGGTATTCAGGAGCTTCTGGACGCAGTTATCGACTTCCTTCCAAGCCCTCTGGATGTTCCAGAGATTGATGGCGTCACTCCTAAGGGTGACGAGGCTGTCCGTCACGCAGACGTTAAGGAGCCATTCTCCGCTCTTGCATTCAAGATCATGACTGACCCTTATGTTGGTAAGCTTACCTACATTCGTGTTTACTCTGGTCAGGCTGAGGCAGGTTCTTACGTCTACAACTCCGTCAAGGACAACCGTGAGCGCTTTGGCCGCATCCTCGAGATGAACGCAAACGACCGTGTTGACCGTGAAGAGTGCTCCGCAGGCGACATCGTTGCATGCGTTGGTCTGAAGAACACCACTACTGGTGACACTCTTTGTGACGAGAAGAACCCAATCATCCTTGAGTCCATCAGCTTCGCAGATCCTGTTATCGACGTCGCTGTTGAGCCTAAGACCAAGGCTGAGCAGGAGAAGATGTCCATCGGCCTTTCTAAGCTGGCTGAAGAGGACCCAACCTTCCAGGTTCACACTGATCACGAGACCGGCCAGACCATCATTGCTGGTATGGGCGAGCTTCACCTTGAGATTATTGTTGACCGTCTCCGTCGTGAGTTTAAGGTTGACTGCAACGTTGGTAAGCCACAGGTTGCTTACCGCGAGACTGCTGGTAAGGCAGTAAGCCACGCTGAGGGCAAGTTTGTCCGTCAGTCCGGTGGTAAGGGTCAGTATGGCCACGCAGTCATCGACCTTGAGCCACAGGAAGAGGGCAAGGGTTACGAGTTTGTCAACGCTATCGTCGGTGGTGTTATTCCTAAGGAGTACATCCCATCTATCGATAAGGGCATTCGTGAGGCTCTTGAGAACGGCGTTATTGCTGGTTACCCAGTAGTCGACATCAAGGTCACCCTTGTTGACGGTTCTTACCACGAGGTCGACTCTTCTGAGGCAGCATTCAAGATTGCTGGTTCTATGGCAATTAAGGATGCTCTTAAGAAGTCCAACCCAGTCCTTCTCGAGCCAGTTGAGTCTGTTGAGGTTGAGACACCTGAGCAGTACATGGGCGACGTTATGGGCAACCTTTCTTCCCGTCGTGGCAAGATTGAGGGTATGGACGATCGTATGGACGCCAAGGTCATCCGCGCTAAGGTGCCTCTTGGTGAGATGTTCGGTTACGCAACCGACCTTCGTTCCCAGACCCAGGGCCGTGCGAGCTACACCATGCAGTTCGATTCTTACGAGCCCGTTCCTAACGCTGTACGCGAAGAGATTGTCGCCAAAAACGGCGGCTCTGCATCCTAAGTAAACGACCACGAGCTCTAGCTCATTTATGGAGGTACCCAAAGTGTCAAGCCAGAAGATCAGGATTCGCCTCAAGGGCTATGATCACGAGGTCATTGATCAGTCCGCTAAGCTGATTGTTGACACCGCACAGAAGACAGGTGCGCGTGTTTCCGGTCCTATCCCTCTGCCAACCGAGCGTAACCTTTACACGGTTATCCGCTCCCCACACAAGGATAAGGATTCCCGTGATCAGTTTGAGATGCGTACTCACAAGCGTCTCATCGATATTCTCGACCCAAGCGCTTCTACCGTTGATTCGCTTATGCGTCTCGACCTTCCAGCTGGTGTCGATATCGAGATCAAGCTCTAAGCATACGGCTTAATCCAAC
>CAUUUQ010000074.1:0-3356 GCA_963548345.1 uncultured Atopobium sp.
TACCAGGACTTTCTCGCCCTATCTATATTGAAGGTAAGTCAGACCCTGACGCTCCAATGTCTCAGATGGGCGAGGTAGAGGTTGCTATTCAGTGGAATACTGACTTCAGTGACAGAACTCTTTCTTTTGCAAACGACATTTTCACTGAGGAAGGCGGAATGCACCTCGAGGGCTTCCGTACTGCTCTTACTAAAGTAGTAAATGATTACGGCACCAGGCAGGGAATTCTTAAAGAGAAAGACCCTAAGCTTGAGGGCGGCGATATTCGTGAGGGCTTAACTGCTGTTATTTCAGTTAAGCTGCCAGATCCTCAGTTTGAAGGACAGACAAAGGCAAAGCTTGGTAGTTCTTACATGAGAACTCTCACCAACAAGATTGTTACTCAGGGTCTCTCAGAGTACCTGGAAGAGCATCCAAATCAGGCAAAAGAGATTCTCAAGAAAGCATCTCAGGCTGCAAAAGGCCGTCTTGCTGCTCGTAAAGCTCGTGAAGCAACACGCCGTAAGGGACTTCTTGAGTCAGCTGCTCTTCCTGGAAAGCTTGCAGACTGCTCCGTTCGCGATGCAGAGATGACTGAGCTCTTCATCGTTGAGGGTGACTCCGCAGGTGGTTCAGCAAAGATGGCACGTGACCGTTCTATCCAGGCAGTTCTTCCACTTCGCGGAAAGATTTTGAACGTTGAGCGCGTACAAGCTCACCGCGCACTTTCTTCTGACACCATTACTTCGTTGATTACCGCTATTGGTACTGGTGTTGGAGATGAATTTAATATTGAGAAGGCTCGTTATCACAAGATTGTCATCATGACCGATGCTGATGTTGACGGCTCTCACATTAGAATTCTTCTGCTTACCTTCTTCTATCGTTATATGAAGCCAATGATTGACGCAGGTTATATCTACGTTGCTCAGCCTCCTCTGTATCAGATTAAGCCAAAGGGTAAAAAGAACGGTAAATACATCTATACCGATGAAGAACTTGCTCTTGAGACAAAGAAGTTTGAGGACAACACCAAGTTCACTATTCAGCGTTATAAGGGTCTTGGTGAGATGGACCCAGAGCAGCTTTGGGCAACCACTATGGAACCAAAGAACCGCATTCTTCTTAAGGTAACCATCGATGATGCTCTTGCCGCTGATCGCGCGGTCTCTGACCTTATGGGCAACCAGGTTGAGAAGCGTAAAGACTTCATCCAAACACATGCAAAAGACGTCCGCTTCCTGGACATTTAATGGTTTCTCGTTAAATCATTAGACAGAAAATGAAAGGGTAACTTGTGGCAGACGATAAAAATATGAACGATGATCTTTTTGGTGCAGACGAGGATCAAGACCTTGATGCACAAAACGATATGGATGAAGAATACGAAGATGACGAGGTAGAAGAAGACTCTGACGAGTTTGACCCAGAGACTGGGGAAAATCTCATAACGGGAGAAACTTCACACATCATCTCTGATGAGGCTGGTACTCGTCTTGATCTCTCTGACATTCACGGTGGCACTCTTAAGCCAACCGACTTGTCCTCAGAGATGAAGACTTCCTTCCTTGAGTATTCTATGTCCGTTATTGTTGCTCGTGCACTTCCAGATGTTCGAGACGGTCTTAAGCCTGTTCACCGCCGTATTTTGTACGCAATGAGCGAGGCTGGCATTACGCCAAACCGTCCACATAAGAAGTCTGCATGGGCAGTCGGTGAAGTCATGGGTAAGTACCACCCACACGGTGACTCCGCTATTTATGACTCCATGGTCCGTATGTCTCAGGATTTCTCGATGAGACTTCCTCTGATTGATGGTCACGGAAACTTTGGTTCTATCGACGGCGATCCACCAGCAGCAATGCGTTATACCGAGGCACGTCTTACCAGAAGTGCTATGGAGATGCTGGCAGAGCTTAACAAGAACACCGTTGATCTTCAGTCAAACTATGATGAGTCTCTGACAGAGCCTGCAGTTCTTCCTGCTCGTTTCCCAAATCTTTTGGTTAACGGTTCTTCAGGTATTGCAGTTGGTATGGCTACCAACATTCCTCCTCACAACCTTGGTGAGGTAACTAACGCTGTTTGCATGATGATTGAGAACCCTGACGTTACCACTGAGGAGCTCATGACCGTTCTACCTGGTCCTGACTTCCCAACAGGCGGCATCATCATGGGCACTCAGGGCATCAAGGATGCCTATGAGACTGGTCGCGGTTCTATTACCGTCCGCGCAAAGGTTCACGTTGAACAGGTCAAGAGCGGTCGCCAGCGCCTTGTTGTTACCGAGATTCCTTACCAGGTTAACAAGGGCCTTCTCCAGGAGAAGATTGCTCAGGCAGTCAACGAGAAGAAAATTGAAGGCATCTCTGACATGCGCGACGAGTCCAACCGTAAGGGCATGCGTATTGTTTTGGACCTCAAGCGTGATGCTGTTCCACAGGTTGTTCTGAATAACCTGTACAAGAAGACTCAGCTTCAGTCCAACTTTGGCATCATTGACCTGGCCTTGGTTGACGGTGTTCCTCGTACCCTTTCTCTTCGCGAGATTCTTCGTCACTACATTGATCACCAGATTGATGTTGTACGCCGTCGTACTGAGTTTGACCTGGACAAGGCACAGAAGCGTGTCCACATTTTGGAAGGCCTTCTGACCGCAGTTGATAACATCGACGAGATTGTCCACATCATTCGTAGCTCGCAGGATGATGCTGAGGCAAAGAAGCGCATGAACGAGCGTTTTGGCCTGGATGAGATTCAGGGCGAGGCAATCCTTCAGATGCGTCTGCGCCGCCTCACCGGTCTTGCTCGTCAGGATCTTGTCGACGAGATTTCCCAGCTCAGACTTGATATTGCCTACTACGAGGATCTTCTCGCTCATGAGGAAAAGATTCTGGCTGTTATTGCTGATGAGCTTCGTGAGATTTCCAACCGTTACGCTGACAAGCGTCGTACGCAAATCTCCGACCAGGACATTCAGAACCTGGACGTCGAGGATCTTATCGCCGAAGAGGATATGGTTGTTACCGTTACTCACGCAGGTTACGTAAAGCGCGTTCCTGTTGAGATTTATCGCTCTCAGAAGCGCGGCGGCAAGGGTGTTCAGGGCGTCTCTCTCAAAGAGAACGATTTTGTCGAGAACCTCTTTGTTGCTTCTACCCACGACTACGTGCTGTTCTTTACCAACCTTGGTAAGGTGTATCGCCTCAAGGTCCACGAGCTTCCTGTTGGTAGTAGAACTACAAAGGGCAGCGCCATCATCAATGTCATCGAGACACTTGCAGAGGGCGAGAAGGTCAAGGCAGTCATTACTACCCGCGACTTCCCAGAAGACAACTACCTGATGTTTGCTACTAAGCAGGGAATGGTCAAGAAGA
>CAUUUQ010000075.1:0-3354 GCA_963548345.1 uncultured Atopobium sp.
GTCGCTATAAGGCAAAGCTTGATGCACGTGCTCTGGCAGATAAGCCTCTTCGCGGCAAACTTGTGCTGGTAACCGCCATTAACCCAACGCCGGCAGGCGAGGGAAAGACTACTACCTCGGTTGGTCTGGCAGATGCCTTGTCCAGCTTGGGACAGTCTGCCATGTTGGCCCTGAGAGAGCCTTCTTTGGGTCCTGTCTTTGGCGTCAAGGGTGGTGCTGCAGGTGGCGGCTATGCCCAGGTAGTTCCTATGGAGGATATCAACCTTCACTTTACCGGAGACTTCCACGCTATTGGTGCTGCAAACAACCTCTGCGCCGCCATGCTGGATAACCACATCAAGCAGGGTAATAGCCTCAACATTGATCCACGCCGCGTGGTGTGGAAGCGCTGCGTTGATATGAACGATCGCCAGCTCAGAAATGTTGTTGACGGTCTTGGCGGCATTGCTGACGGAATGCCAAGACAAGACGGCTTTGATATTACGGTTGCTTCCGAGGTCATGGCCGTATTCTGTCTTGCTTCCGGCATCAAAGATCTTAAAGAGCGCCTGGGCAGAATGGTTATTGCCTACACTTATGATCGCAAGCCTGTAACCGTTAGCGATATCCATGCAGAGGGCGCTATGACAGCGCTGCTCAAAGATGCTATTCAGCCTAACCTGGTACAGACGCTTGAGCACACACCTGCTCTTGTCCACGGCGGTCCTTTTGCCAACATTGCTCACGGCTGCAATACCGTTGAGGCAACAAAGACTGCTCTGCGTCTTGCAGATTACGTTGTTACTGAGGCAGGTTTTGGTGCAGACCTTGGTGCCGAGAAGTTCTTGGACATTAAGTGTAGAGCTACCGGTCTTGCTCCATCTGCTGTTGTTCTGGTAGCAACCGTTCGTGCACTTAAGTACAATGGAGGCGTTGCCAAAGCAGACCTTAACCAGCAAAACGTTGAGGCGCTTAAAGAGGGCATTCCTAACCTGCTTCGCCACGTTGACAACATCCAGACGGTCTATGGTCTTCCTGTAGTCGTTGCCATCAATGCATTCCCAACCGATACCTCTGAAGAGCTTGCTCTGGTAGAGGAGGAGTGCAAGAAGCGTGGCGTAAACGTAGTGCTATCTGAGGTTTGGGCAAAGGGCGGAAAAGGTGGCCAGGCTCTGGCAGAAGAGGTCATGCGCCTTTGCCAGACTGAATCTAAGCTCACTTTTGCTTACGACGTCAAAGAGTCTTTGAAGCAGAAAATTACTGACATTGCCACCAAGATTTACCACGCCGATGGTGTTGAATTTGCTCCAAGTGCCGCCAAGCAACTTCAGCAGCTTGAAGAGCTTGGCTTTGGTGAGCTTCCTATTTGTATGGCTAAAACTCAGTACTCTTTTACTGACGATCAGACTAAATTGGGTGCTCCAGAAAACTTTAAGATTACCGTGCGAGAAGTTCGTGTTTCTGCAGGTGCTGGCTTTGTAGTTTGCCTTACTGGCTCTATTATGACCATGCCGGGACTTCCAAAGGTTCCTGCTGCAGAGCATATTGATGTTCTTGATGATGGAAGAATTGTGGGTCTTTTCTAATGTCTTATCCCTCTTCACCTGAAGAAGTTGCGTTTACAACCTATAGCGCTGACTCTTATGCTCAACACCTTGCTGCTAAAGAGCCTATTCCTGGTGGCGGTAGTGCTGCCGCTTATGTAGGGGCACTTGCAGTGTCTTTGGCTTCAATGGCTGGTGTGTACGCACAAGGAAAACCTGCCTATGCTCAGCATGAAGATGATCTTGCAAAATACATCACCCGAGCTGGAGCTCTTCGCCAAGACTTCATGGAGCTTATGGATGAGGACTCTCGCCAGTTTTTGCTGGTTTCCAGCGCGTTTAGTGTGTCTAAAGATGATCCAAAGCGCGTAGAGATTGTTGAGGATGCTCTTAAAGAAGCAGCTCAGCCTCCACTGAAGGTTATGAGAAAAGTGTGCGAATCCATTGAACTTCTCGAAGAGATGCTTATCAAGGGATCTCGTATGCTTTTATCCGACGTAGGTTGCGGTGCTGCTCTTGCGCGCGGTGCTTTGATTGCAGCTTCTCACACGTTGTTTGTAAACACGCGCTCCATGCATGATACGGCCTATGCTCAAACATTGCTTGATGAGGCAGATAAGCTTCTGGACACCTATGTATCACGAGCTGACGCCGTAAGTGATGCGGTGAGCGCACAGCTGAGACAGGAGGCATAACATGAGCTCAGAGACTCTGTCGCAGGAGCTTCGTGGCGCCCCTGTTGCTAAAGCAATAACTGAAGAGCTTGCTGCTCAGGTTCAGGAACTTCGCGCTCAAGGCGTAACTCCTAAACTGGTTATTGTTCGCATTGGACAGAAAAGCGATGACCTAACCTATGAGCGCGCGGCTTATACGCGTGCAGATAAGGTAGGCTTTGAAGTTGAGACCATTGAGCTTCCAGAAGATGCCACACAAGAGCAGGTAAATGCTACGTTTGACCAGGTTTCTGCCGACGCATCGGTGCATGGTTGTCTGCCCATGCGTCCATTTCCTGCTGGAATTGTTGAGCATGAAGCGCTTCAGCATCTAGCACCAGAAAAAGATGTTGATTGCGCAACTGATTCCATGCTGCTGGCAACACTTTGTGGAACTCCTGGTGCTCTGGGACCTTGTACTGCAGAAGCGGTTCTAGCGCTCCTCGATTTTTATCAGGTGCCCCTTGAGGGAGCGTCTGTTGCAGTTGTTGGTCGCTCAAACGTCATTGGTCGTCCGGTAGCTGCGCTTTTAAGTGCAAGAAACGCTACGGTTACGGTGTGCCACAGCAAGACCAAAGACCTTGCTGCTACGCTTAAGCAGACAGAGGTTGTGGTTGTGGCTGCAGGTCGTGCGCACCTTATTGGGGCTGACTGTGTAAGAGCTGGTCAAACCATCATTGACGTGGGTATTAACTGGGATGGAGCAACTCAAAAGCTTGTTGGCGACGTCAACACAGAGCAGGTAGCTCCTCTGGTAAGTGCTTATACTCCTGTTCCTGGCGGTGTAGGTAGCGTGACAACGGCAATTCTTGCTCGCCATGTTGTTGCCGCAGCTCAAAGAACGCTTGCATAAGAGTGAAAGGTAGGTTGCCTCGTGGCAGCGGAAAATAACTATAAAGAGCTTGACCAAGAGCGCGTAAAAGCCGCGGTCAAGGAGTTTTTGCTTGCTATTGGTGAGGATCCAGAGCGAGAAGGTCTGCTTGATACACCAGACCGTGTTGCTCGTGCTTGCGTGGAGCTCTTTGGTGGCATGCAGGAAAACCCTGCAGCTCATCTACGCAAGCAGTTCCATGAAGAGGGCAATAAAGAGATGGTTATTGTCCGCGATATTCCTTTCT
>CAUUUQ010000076.1:0-3354 GCA_963548345.1 uncultured Atopobium sp.
AGAAAGGAATATCGCGGACAATAACCATCTCTTTATTGCCCTCTTCATGGAACTGTTTGCGCAGGTGAGCTGCAGGATCTTCCTGCATACCACCAAAGAGCTCCACACAAGCACGAGCAACACGGTCCGGTGTGTCAAGCAGACCTTCTCGCTCTGGATCCTCGCCAATAGCAAGCAAGAACTCAGTGACTGCGGCTTTTACACGCTCTTGGTCAAGCTTTTTATAGTTATTCTTTGCTGCCACGAGGCAACCTACCTTTCATTCTTATGCAAGCGTTCTTTGAGCTGCAGCAACAACGTGGCGAGCAAGGATTGCAGTAGTTACGCTGCCTACACCGCCAGGAACGGGAGTATAAGCGCTCACCAGTGGCGCTACCTGCTCTGTATTGACGTCGCCAACAAGTTTTTGAGCGTCTTCATCCCAGTTAATGCCCACGTCAACGATGGTTTGTCCTGCTCTTACGCAGTCAGCTCCAATAAGGTGCGCACGACCTGCAGCTACAACTACAACGTCTGCCTGCTTAAGCGTGGTGGCAAGGTCTTTAGTCTTACTGTGGCACACCGTCACTGTGGCATTTCTGGCACTTAAAAGCGCAGCTACCGGACGACCAATAACGTTAGAGCGACCAACAACTGCAACGGGCGCTCCCTCAAGAGGCACCTGGTAGAAATCGAGAAGCGCGAGAACTGCCTCTGCGGTACAAGGTCCCAGTGCGCCAGGAGTTCCGCAAAGCGTTGCCAGCAGCATAGAATCAGTTGCACAATCAACATCTTTTTCTGGAGCTAGATGTTGAAGCGCTTCATGCTCATCAATTCCAGCAGGAAAAGGACGCATAGGCAGACAACCATGCACCAATACATCGGCAGAAATCTGGTCAAACGTACCATTTACCTGCTCTTGCGTAGCATCTTCTGGAAGTTCAATAGTCTCAACTTCAAAGCCTACCTTTTCTGCGCGCGTATATGCCGCACGCTCATAGGTAAGGTCATCGCTTTTCTGTCCAATGCGCACAATAACCAGCTTAGGAGATACCCCTTGTGCACGGAGCTCCTGAACTTGAACAGCAAGTTCTTCAGTTATCGCCTTGGCAACAGGAGCGCCACGAAGCTCCCGTGAAATAGTTTCTGAGCTCATGTTATGCCTCCTGTCTCAGCTGTGCACTTACTGAATCACTTACGGCGTCAGCTCGTGATACATAGGTGTCCAAAAGTGCATCTGCCTCATCAAGCAGTGTTTGAGCGTACACCGTATCATGCATAGAACGAGTGTTTACAAACAGTGTATGAGAAGCGGCAATCAAAGCGCCACGTGCCAAGGCAGCACCGCAGCCCACATCAGACAAAAGCATACGGGAGCCCTTAATAAGCATCTCTTCCAGCAGCTCAATGGACTCGCAGACTTTTCTCATAACCTTTAGTGGTGGCTGAGCTGCCTCTTTAAGGGCGTCCTCAACAATTTCTGCTCGCTTTGGGTCATCTTTGGGCACGCTAAACGCACTTGAAACCAGCAAGAACTGACGAGAGTCCTCGTCCATCAACTCCATGAAGTCCTGGCGGAGCGCACCAGCTCGAGCAATGTATTTTGCAAGATCATCTTCATGCTGAGCATAGGCAGGTTTTCCTTGTGCGTACACACCAGCCATTGAAGCCAAAGACACTGCAAGTGCCCCTACATAAGCGGCAGCACTACCGCCACCAGGAATAGGCTCTTTAGCAGCAAGGTGTTGAGCATAAGAGTCAGCGCTATAGGTTGTAAACGCAACTTCTTCAGGTGAAGAGGGATAAGACATTAGAAAAGACCCACAATTCTTCCATCATCAAGAACATCAATGTGCTCTGCAGCAGGAACCTTTGGAAGTCCTGGCATGGTCATAATAGAGCCCGTAAGACAGACTACAAAGCCAGCACCTGCAGAAACACGTACTTCTCGCACGGTAATCTTAAAGTTTTCTGGAGCACCCAATTTGGTCTGGTCATCAGTAAATGAGTATTGAGTTTTTGCCATACAAATGGGAAGTTCACCAAAGCCAAGCTCTTCAAGCTGCTGGAGCTGCTTGGCGGCACTTGAAGCAAATTCAACGCCATCGGCGTGGTAAATCTTGGTAGCAATATCTGTAATCTTCTGCTTTAAAGACTCTTTGACATCGTAAGCAAAGGTGAGTTTGGACTCAGTCTGGCAGAGGCGCATGACCTCTTCTGCCAAAGCCTGACCGCCCTTTCCGCCCTTTGCCCAAACCTCGGACAGCACAACGTTTACGCCGCGCTTCTTGCACTCCTCCTCTACCAGAGCAAGCTCTTCAGCGGTATCGGTTGGGAATGCATTGATAGCAACAACTACAGGAAGACCGTAGACCGTCTGGATGTTGTCAACGTGACGAAGCAGGTTAGGAATGCCCTCTTTAAGCGCTTCAACGTTTTGCTGGTTAAGATCTGCCTTGGCAACGCCTCCGTTGTACTTAAGAGCACGAACGGTTGCCACCAAAACAACAGCCGATGGAGCAAGACCAGTAGCTCTACATTTGATGTCCAAGAACTTCTCAGCACCAAGGTCTGCACCAAAACCAGCCTCGGTAACAACATAATCAGCAAGACGCAGAGCAGTCTTTGTTGCCTCAACGGTATTGCAACCGTGAGCAATGTTGGCAAAAGGACCACCGTGGACAAGAGCAGGTGTGTGCTCAAGCGTCTGTACTAGGTTAGGCTGAATAGCGTCTTTGAGCAGCGCCGTCATAGCACCCTCGGCGTGGATATCACTGACGGTAACAGGCTTGCGATCGTAAGTGTAGGCAATAACCATTCTGCCTAGGCGCTCTTTAAGGTCTTTGATACCCGAAGCAAGGCAGAATACAGCCATGACCTCAGAAGCAACCGTAATATCAAAGCCGTCTTGCCTTGGCATGCCGTCGGCAATACCACCAAGGCCGTCAACAACATTTCTGAGCTGGCGATCGTTCATATCAACGCAGCGCTTCCATACCACGCGGCGTGGATCAATGTTGAGGCTGTTACCCTGCTTGATGTGGTTATCCAGCATGGCTGCACAAAGGTTGTTCGCAGCACCAATAGCGTGGAAGTCACCAGTAAAGTGAAGGTTGATGTCCTCCATAGGAACTACCTGGGCATAGCCGCCACCCGCAGCGCCACCCTTAACGCCAAAGACAGGACCTAAAGAAGGCTCTCTAAGGGCTAACATGGCAGACTGTCCCAAGCTAGTCAAAGCATCTGCCAGACCAACAGAGGTAGTAGTCTTTCCTTCTCCTGCTGGCGTTGGATTAATGGCAGTTACCAGCACAAGCTTTCCGCGAAGAGGCTTATCTGCCAGAGCACGTGCATCAAGCTTTGCCTTATAGCGAC
>CAUUUQ010000077.1:0-3315 GCA_963548345.1 uncultured Atopobium sp.
AATACCGACCTCCTAATCGTTAGATTTTGGTCTAACTTTTGGGGGTCGGTACAGACGCGGGCTTTTTAATGCGATAAGCAGCTTTTACATCTCTCGAGAGCTCAGCATTGGTCCGTCGGACCAAAGGGTAACCTCTCCTGAGGCCAGTGTTTTAGGGACATCAATAAGACGCTGGTTGGAAGAGCCTCTAAAGCGCAGCGTAATATCGTGAAGACTCTGAACCCATGGGCCATCTACCAGAACATCTATACAAGACAGAATGCGATCAGTGTACTCTGTGTGCCACTTTCCCTCGGTCAGCTGATCCCAGGTGTGACCTGAATACATCCAGATGCTCTTTTGTGGATAGGTAGCTCTGACCTTCTCGACAAACTCAACAAGGCCTTCTTGGTTTTCTGGCTCAAATGGTTCTCCGCCCAGAATGGAAAGACCGTTGATATAGACAGGTGCAAGCGAATCAATAATCTCTTGCTCAACTTCTGGAGTAAACTCTCCTCCGCTCTTGAAGTCCCATGCCTCGTAATTAAAGCAGCCTTCACAGTGCAGGCGACAACCTGAAACAAACAGAGTTGTTCTTACGCCAACACCGTTTGCAATGTCTGAAAACTTAATATTTGAATAGTTCATACATAACCTTTGATGGGTAACTTCCGCATATTGTGGATGTTACCTGATAGAGATAATAAAAACGAGCAGAAGGGCTAAGGCGCTCTTCTGCTCGTTTGTCTAGTACTTAAAACTTAGAGGTGAAGGACGCGGTCCTTAATCTCCTGGGTACGACCCTGGTTCCAGAACTGGGTACCAATGTAGCCGCAGGTACGACGAGCAACGTTCATCTTGGTCTGGTCACGGTTGCCGCAGTGTGGGCACTCCCAAACCAGCTTGCCGTCCTCCTCAACAATCTGAATCTCACCGTCATAACCGCACTCCTGGCAGAAGTCAGACTTGGTGTTGAGCTCTGCATACATGATGTGGTCGTAGATGAACTGCATGACGCTGAGGACAGCCTCGATGTTGTCCTGCATGTTAGGAACCTCAACGTAAGAGATAGCTCCACCTGGGGAAAGACGCTGGAACTCAGACTCAAACTGAAGCTTCTGGAATGCGTCAATCTCTTCTGCAACGTGGACGTGGTAGCTGTTGGTGATGTAACCCTTATCGGTGATGCCTGGGATAACACCAAAGCGACGCTGAAGTGCCTTAGCAAACTTGTAGGTAGTGGACTCAAGAGGGGTTCCGTAGAGGGAGTAGTCGATATCCTCTGCTTCCTTCCACTCGGTGCACTTATCATTCATGTGCTGCATAACCTGGAGTGCAAATGGAGTTGCCTCTTTATCGGTGTGGCTGTGACCAGTCATAGCCTTAACGCACTCGTACAGACCTGCATAACCAAGGGAGATAGTGGAGTATCCGCCGTAAAGCAAAGGATCGATAACCTCACCCTTGTCCAGACGAGCAAGTGCGCCGTACTGCCAAAGGATTGGAGCAGCATCGGACAGAGTACCCTTCAGGCGATCGTGACGAGCACGAAGTGCGCGGTGGCAAAGCTCAAGACGCTCATCAAAGATCTTCCAGAATTTGTCCATATCGCGACCAGCAGAAAGAGCAACATCAGGAAGGTTGATGGTTACAACACCCTGGTTGAAGCGGCCGTAATACTTAGGCTTGTTTGGCTCATAGTTCTTTGCGCGAGCAACGTTGTTGAAGCCATTACCAGAACGGTCTGGAGTCAGGAAGGAACGGCAGCCCATGCAAGTGAAGGTATCGCCCTCGCCTTCCTTCTCGCCCTTAGAAAGCTTGTACTCCTTCATCTTCTTCTCAGAGATGTAGTCAGGGACAAGGCGGCGAGCGGTGCACTTTGCAGCCATCTGAGTGAGGTAGTAGTACTTGGAATCCTCGTAAACGTTGTCCTCTTCAAGAACGTAGATGAGCTTAGGGAATGCAGGAGTAATCCAGACACCCTCCTCGTTCTTTACGCCCTGGTAACGCTGACGGAGCATCTCCTCGATGATGAGTGCAAGATCCTGCTTCTCCTGCTCATTCTTTGCCTCATTGAGATACATGAAGACAGTAATGAAAGGAGCCTGGCCGTTGGTGGTCATCAAAGTGACAACCTGGTACTGAATGGTCTGAACGCCACGAGAAACCTCATCACGAAGGCGCTTCTCAACCATCTCGTTGAGCTGCTCAGCAGAGAGCTCAACACCGACGGAGTTCATCTCCTCCATAACGGTCTTGCGGATCTTCTTACGAGAAACATCAACAAATGGAGCAAGGTGAGCCAAGGAGATGGACTGACCACCGTACTGGCAGGATGCTACCTGAGCAATAATCTGAGTTGCAATGTTGCATGCAGTGGAGAAGCTGTGTGGACGCTCAATCAGAGTACCAGAGATAACAGTGCCGTTCTGCAGCATGTCATCAAGGTTGATGAGGTCACAGTTGTGCATGTGCTGTGCAAAGTAATCGGAATCGTGGAAGTGGATAAGACCCTCGTTGTGAGCAGCAACAATATCCTCTGGAAGAAGCTCACGCTGAACGAGGTCCTTAGAAACCTCACCAGCCATGTAGTCACGCTGAACAGAAACAACAGTAGGATTCTTGTTGGAGTTCTCCTGCTTGACTTCCTCGTTGTTGCACTCAATCAGAGACAGAATCTTGTCATCGGTGGTGTTCTTGTGACGCTTCTGGTTCTGGATGTAGCGGTAAATGATGTACTTACGAGCAACCTCAAAGCGGTCAAGAGCCATGAGCTGATCCTCGACAAGGTCCTGGACCTCCTCGACGGTGACGGTGTGTCCAGCCTTCTCGCACTCATCGGTAACGTTGAGAGAAGCAAACTGAATCTCACGCTCAGTCAGGCGCTGATCCTCAGGGACCTCTGCGTTAGCCTTAGCGATTGCGTTAACAATCTTCTCTACCTCGAAGGTAACCTCTGAGCCATTGCGCTTGATAATCTTCATGTGCAAACTCCTTGAACAAACGTTGGTGAAAGCAACGCTTTCATGCGTGTTTAATTGGATTATCACTGCGGTTCCTAAGCTTTTGCCTAAGCGAAGTAGTTGGGAACCCGCTTGTGTGATGGAAACTACTATGCCACAACTTATAGTGTTTGGGTTCGAGAACTATAACAATATATTGTGAAATTTCCACACGAATACAAAATTATGTATTGACACGTTGCGGCAACCAATATCTCTGCAGGTAGAAAATTAGCTAGAAACTTCGCTAATTACAAAATTTATTAATGGTCAAAAAATAATTCGATTTTTTGTAAGTAGGCATTCGTCGCCTTTCACAAATGCGCCACAATTC
>CAUUUQ010000078.1:0-3299 GCA_963548345.1 uncultured Atopobium sp.
TGCAGAGCGTGGAAACGGTGAGAGATAGCGTTCTTCTCGTCAGGCTCAAGCTCTGCCATGGTCTTACCTGGAGCATCCTCTGGCCAGAAAAGTGGATCGTAACCAAAACCGTTGTGACCCTTTGGCTCGTGGCCAATAACGCCCTCGCAGTCGCCCTCTCCTACCAGCACAGATCCGTCTCTATGGACCAGAGCAACCGTGGAGTGGAAGCGAGCAGTGCGGTCCTCATCAGCAACGTTGGCAAGCTCAGCCAAGAGCTTCTGATTGTTTGCAGCATCATTGCCATGCTCGCCAGCATAACGAGCAGAATAGATTCCAGGAGCTCCGTCCAGAGCGTCAACGCAAATGCCAGAGTCGTCTGCAATAGCCGCTACGCAATCTACCTCGTCAAGCGCAGCCATTGCCTTGATCAGAGCGTTATCGCGGAACGTTTGACCGTTCTCCTCTGGATCAGGAAAATCGCCCAGCTGGCCAAGAGCCACAAAGCTCATACCAGGCATTACCTTAGAGAGGATAGCCTCAATCTCAACAAGTTTGTGAGCGTTGCCTGTTGCAACTACCACGGTTGTATTTGGATCAAAGGTCACAGCGTTAGAACCCTGATTTTCACTGTTTTGACTCATGGTTACTCCCTAAATCCAGTCACTTGATTTTGCAGGTCAACAAGGTGAGCGATGCCAGCTTGACCAAGGTCGAGCAGCTGGTTAAGTTGCTCGCGATCAAACGGACCTCCCTCGCCTGTGCCTTGTACTTCAATTATCTGTCCAGTTTCTGTTCCGACAAGGTTCATATCAATGTCCGCATGAGAATCCTCGGGATAATCAAGGTCCAGCAGCGGCTTGCCATTCACATATCCCATAGAAATCGCAGCTACCTGACCTGTAAGAGGAAGTCTAGGCAAGAGGTCCTTCTCGACAAGTGAATAGAGTGCGTCATGAAGTGCCACCCAGGCGCCGGTGATACTTGCGGTTCTGGTACCGCCGTCTGCCTGAAGAACGTCGCAGTCCAGCGTGATGGTGTGCTCACCCAGGCGATTGAGGTCAACAACGGAGCGCAGCGAGCGACCAATTAGGCGCTCAATCTCCATGGAGCGGCCTTTGCGGTTGGCACGCTCTCGCTTGGTGCGGCGGTTGGTCGACGCAGGTAGCATGGCATATTCGGCCGTTACCCAACCCGCGCGAGAACTACGTCGCCATGCGGGAACGCTTTCCTCGACGGTAGCGGTGCACATCACGCGCGTGTCGCCAAACGTGACCAGGCACGATCCGTCAGCGTTCTTCATAACGTTGCGCTCAAGGGTGACGGGACGCATCTGGTCCCACGCGCGATTATACGAACGTAAAACTTGCAAAGAAGCATTAGATTGCAGCGTAGAGTCAGATTTCATAGCGTTCCTTTTCACATCTGCATAGAAAAGCAGTTAATTCTTTTTAAAACGACTCTAGTATACCTGTCTGTACACCGCCCTCTGAAACACTTTATTGTTGCTCTTGTTGGTATTACTTTGTTGCTATTTATTGCTATTTGTTGCCACTGCCTTTAACGTAATGACTAAATATGCATTGATAATGCGTTCTTTTTTGCTCCGATATACGTAATAAAGAAATACACTACAAAACCAAAAAGTGTGAGTAATGCAACAGGCCAAATGCTTGGCTCGATGGCAGTTTGGAATATTTCTACGCTCATAAAACGAATAACATTAAGTCCAAAAATTGCATGAATCACGGTAAAAATACCCGGGAACAAAAAATTACACAGTACGCCAGTAAGCAAACTTTTTGAAAGTATTTCTCGAGAAGCCCCTAATTCATACAGCTTGTAATACCTCTCTTTATTGTCTGCAGCAAGCGAAAGCTGTTGAACTGCCAAAATGACGGAAGAAAATACAAGTAACACAACCGCATAAAAAGAGCAGGTGAATACAATAACGCCAAAAGGTCCAGAAACATCCGAAGCACTCATATCCTGTGAAGAAATTACCTCAAAAATTTGAGTGCGAAGAACAACAGCAAAGACAAACATGCACATACCTACAGAAGATAGGGCTGCTGAACACGTCATGGCTTTGGAAGCGTTGCGTGCCACACCTTCAGCTTGACGCACAGAAAATGCGTTTAACCCTCGATACCATATACCTGGAATTTTCTTAAGAACGCGTGGAAGTAATACAAGTGTTGAACGGAACACAAAAAATGATCCAAAAATGGCACAGGCACCAAAAGGAATCATGAAACCAATAAAGGCAAACGGAGCCTGAGCGCACACAACATAAACAATTGCCAGCAATAAAACACCTATACATGCATCAAAGATTGCTCGTGAAATTGAAAGTGGTTTTGATGAATCATTTTCTTTTTTTGCAGACATCATCTGCAATAACGTAGACTTCTTTAAAATGCGCTTACTACCCCAGGAGAGCACGAACATCGTTATAAAAAATATTATTGTTGTCACAATGGCACCCAATGGAGAAGCAACAACAACAAATTTCATTGGTAGGGCGTATGACCAGCTTACAATCATTTCTACAAACGGCGAAATAGCAATACCTACTACAATTCCACCAATAAGCGCACTTCCTGAAACCAGAATAGTTTCATATCGCAATATGCTAATGACATCTTTCTTTTCAAGACCCGCAAACTCATATAAAGCAAATTCGGGAAGACGTCGACGAATCAAAAATTTATTTGCGTATGACGTAACATTCAAAAACACCAAAAAAGGCAAAATACCAAATGCTAGGCTGTAATTTGCCTCCGAAACAAAAAGTGAACGGACCGATTCGTCATTCACTAAGGCAAATAAATAATCTCCAGATGCTGCATATGAATACATGAGGCAGGCACCCGTTGCCAATGCAGCAAAATAAACCCCAAAGTCGCTAAGATTACGGCGTACATTTCCAACTACAATTTTTATTAACAAATTCATAGTATATTGCCCTTACTCTATTGGCTTTAACAACATCGTCTTTATATTTATCTGCATTTTTATAATGCGCCACATACCTAATTGATACCATCGAACTAACTTACAAAAAGGTGACGATCTTATAAGAAAAAGAGCAGTCGATAAGAAAAAACGCGACACCCGAAGGCGCCGCGTGAGGTTCCATGGTGGGCGATGAGAGATTTGAACTCCCGGCCTTGTGCGTGTAAAGCACCTGCGCTAGCCGCTGCGCCAATCGCCCGTGACTGTAGAAGTTTATCACAGCTTCTACAATTCTTAAACAGCAATTATGAATTCTGCACCTTCATTGCATTGCCTTTGCACAATTCTTACGCCAGCTCTTC
>CAUUUQ010000079.1:0-3223 GCA_963548345.1 uncultured Atopobium sp.
TTTTTACTGTCCAATCTGTTGGACACTCATTCTTTAACAAATCCATATTCTATTCTCAACATCTTCTAAGGAGGCTCTTATGTACAGTCCTACAAAGCTTGTTGATTCCTTCGTTGTTTCCGGTCTTCCCTACTACGACGCTCCTCTTGTCTTTGACCAGCTCAAACTTGGCTCAGATCTAACCATTGTTCCTGAACGTGATAACCCTTACGACCCAGAAGCTCTTGCTCTGTACTCTAATGACCACAAGCTGGGCTTTGTTCCTAGAGAAAGCAATTCTCTCTGGAGTACTTTGCTCTTCTACGGACATCAAAACATTGTTACTTGCAAGATCACGCAGCTCAGCGATCACCATGGTCATCTTCTTGTTAAAGCAGGTCTTTACGTCATTGATGCTCGTTAATTGGGCGAGAAAGACTACTTGTTTTGACCTGGTTTAGCTAATCATCTTTCTGTGTTTGGTAGCTCTGAAGAATTCCGCTCAAGTACTCTTGGTATTTCTGCCTGGTCTTCTTTGGAGCTACCAGTTCTATATCTGTTCCAAATGTTGCAAGCCAACCATAAAACGTTGGAGCTTCCATTACAGAAACATGTACGTCAGCTGTAGTTCCATCAGAACTTGGATTGTTCAAAATAATGTTTTTGCCAAAACGGTCGTACACCGAGCACATCACGCGCTCATTAACACGAAGTGTGACCTCAACAACCTCGCCCGAGTACATGCCAAAGACGCGCTCTTGATACTTGTCTATATCAAACTGCTTAATCTGCTCGTTAACCGTGGCGTCAGCATCAGAAACCTCAAGTCTAAACATGCGGTCCACGCGATAATTGACAAAGTTTTGATGCTTATCGTTCCACACAATAAGATAGTAGAAATCGTCAATATACGTAAGTTGAACAGGCGTTTCTTCTCTTACGGGAAGCTCTTCAATAACCTTATCTTTAAAGCCTTTCTTGCGATACTTAAACGAGACCTTTTTCTTCTGCAAAAGAGCCGTTTGAATAGCATTAAGCGCATAAAACACAGACTCATTTTGCGACTTAATGCGACCCTCAACATGGATACGCTTCTTGAGCGTATCAGAGGTAGACTTTCCACCCAGCTCACCGATAAGACTCACCAGGTTATTTGCTTTACGCTCTGTCAAAAACTTTGACGACTGAACAGCGTCTGCCATTAACATGAGCTCTTCAGCCTGAAACTTCCTGGTTGCCAGACCATACTCAACAGGATGGCGCTGGTAAGACTGGATGTCGTAGCCAAAATTCTGCAGCGATTTGATGTCATCATAGAGTGTTTTACGTTCCACGCTTAGCCCGCGCTCTGCGAGCTTTTCAATAAGCTGAGGCGTGCTCAAACCATGATCGTCATCAGTTTCTTCCTCGAAAATTTTTACGAGGTGCAAGCAGCGGGTCTTCTCGCTTGGCATACTGCCTCCGAAGTCTAGCTCCAATAAAAAACTCCTGTCCATTTTAGTGGACAGGAGTCGAGAAGATCGTATGGTCAGAAACTCTTCGGTAAACGGCATGTAAGTCGCAGACAAACCGTTTCCAACTGATATTTAGCCCCAAACCTCTTCAGCAATTTCTTTAACAAGTGCAATCTTTGCCCACTGCTCATCTTCGGTGAGCTTGTTACCAATCTCGCAGCTTGCAAAGCCGCACTGGGGAGAAAGGCAGAGGTTCTCCAGAGGTACGTACTGAGCTGCCTCATGAATACGCTCAATAACCTTGGCTTTCTCTTCCAGCTGAGCGTGCTTGGTGGTGATCAGACCAAGCACAACTTTTTTACCAGCTGGAACAGAAGCCAGGGGCTCAAAGCCACCGGAGCGATGATCATCAAATTCTAAGAAGAACGCGTTTACGTGCTCTTGAGCAAGAAGAGCATCGGCCACATCGTCATAGCCGCCCTCGCAAGCCCAGGTACTATGGAAGTTGCCACGACAAACGTGCGTGTTAATAGTCAAGTCAGCTGGAGCTGCATCAAGAACGCGGTTATTAATCTCCAAGAGCAGTGCTTTAATCCTCTTAAGACCCTCCTGGTCAGCGCCAAAGAAAAGCTCTGCACGTGGGTCAACCAGCACGCCCCATGAGCAGTCATCAAGTTGAAGATTACGACAGCCTGCAGCATATACCTGCTTAATAAACGCACCGTAGCCAGCAACAATATCTTCAAGAAGTTCCTGGTCGTTGGCATAGTACTTGTTAGTCTGCTCACGGTTCATGGGCATAATGAACTGCTCAATAAACTGTGCTGGTGCAGGAATAGTAAGCTTGGCAACAGTTGTCTCGTCCTCAAACTGCTGGACAAAGCGGAAGTGCTCTATAAAGGGATGCTCTTTGATGAGCTCCACTTTTCCTACGAGGAAGGTGTCGTCAATCTCTGCAGTCTCATCGTGGAAAGGAAGTCCCGTATTAGTTGGCGCATGACCAATACCTTCAAACGCCCACATAAAATCAAGGTGCCAGGTTGCACGCCTAAACTCACCGTCAGTGATGACTTTAAGGCCTGCCTGTTTCTCCTTTTGGATAAGCTCTGTAATAGCTTTGTCCTCTATTTGCTTGAGCTCATGTGTATCAATCTGACCTTTTTCAAACTGAATACGAGCCTGCTTAAGATTTTCTGGACGGAGAAAGCTGCCAACAACATCAAAGCGATGTGGAGTAGTTTTATCATTTTTGATTGCCATCATAGCCCCTTAGAACTGCTTACGAGAAACCAGTATGACAATCAGCGCTTTACTTGTGAAATACAAATACTTAACTAATTCATATAGCTAATAACTATATCTTAACGTTTACCGTTCCACTCATCTAAGAACTGTTCAACATACTCACGCATGTACTTCTCGCGAGCTTTTCCTAGCTCCTTACCACTGCGCGTATTCATCATGTCTGCCAGCAAAAAGAGCTTCTCGTAGAAGTGGTTGAGTGAGGTTGATTTGTGTGAGTGATACTCCTCGCCGCTCATGTTGAGAGTTGGTGGCTCATCTGGGTCATACATTGCGCGACCGTGACTTCCTCCATAAGCAAAGGCACGTGCGATACCAACGGCTCCAAGCGCATCGAGGCGATCCGCGTCCTGAACACACATACCCTCAAGCGTTGAAGGAACTACCGAGTCTGTTCCCGAGAAAGAAACCTCATCGATTGCGGTACAAATTGCCTGGATAGTGGCCTCGTCGACAGCATGCTGGCGCAGAAAACCAACGGCCCTATC
>CAUUUQ010000080.1:0-3148 GCA_963548345.1 uncultured Atopobium sp.
CTGGTAGCCATTATCGACCGCTCTCTTTTTGAGCAAGATCTGCCACCATCTGTTTAAAGACACGACCACGCTGAGCCATGCCCGTGAACTCATCAAATGATGAGCATGCAGGCGAGAGAAGCACTACAGAACCTGGACGAGCAAGCTCTACGGCACGGTCAAAAGCCTCACGCAGATGAAGCTCTTCTACCACTTCTGCATGTCCGCCTGAAACGCGGCGGAGTGCCTCTGCAAAGCGAGGACCAGCCTCTCCAAAGCAGATTGCATATGTGCAGGTAGCGGACACCTTCTGAGCAAACTCATCAAGCTCTGTGCCCTTATCGTGACCACCAAGAAGCAAAATAACGTCTTTACCTGGAAACGACGTCAGAGATTTCTCAACTGAATCGGTATTAGTTGCCTTGGAATCGTTGACATACAGCACGCCATTAACCGTATCAACAGGCTCAATTCTGTGCTCAAGCGGCATAAAGTCCAAAAGAGCATGCCTGATTGAGACGATATCAAGTCCCAGGAATAAGCCGCAGGCAGCTGCTGCAAGAGCATTGAGTGCATTGTGCGCTCCCCTAATGTGGAGTGCATCAGCTGCTACAAGTTCCATCTCTTTACCAGACAGCCTTACTACCAGCGCACCGTTGCGTACAAAAGCGGCATTTTGCGTGCCAGGATCTGTCTGAGCAAGATGACATACAGGAATGCCGCGAGCCTCAAGGCGAGAAGACACGGCCAGGCAGAACTCGTCTAAATCAGACACAATTGCCAAGTCGTTTGCATCAAGGTTGGCAAAAATCTTCTCTTTAGCTGCAGCGTATGCCTCAAGCGAACCATGCCACTCAAGGTGGTCAGGCGTAATGTTTAAAAGCATGGCAACATGAGGGTGCAATTTTTGAGTGGTTGCAAGCTGGAAGCTTGAAAGCTCTGCTACAAACCAGCTCTCAGGCTTTCTCTCTGCAAGTTGGTCAGTAATAGTAAATCCAATATTGCCAACAGCACTTGCATCAAGACCTGCATACTGCAGGATAGACGTGGTCAAGCTTGTGGTGGTAGTTTTACCATTTGTGCCGGTAATGCCAATCCACTGTGAAGGGCTTTCTTGATAGGCAAACTCTGGCTCGCCCATAATCTGCTTAGAAGCTGCCTTTGCACTTAAAAACAGCTCAGAGGTGTCTGGAATACCTGGAGATGTAATAGTCAGGTCAAAGGTACCCTTAACCTGATCGGAGCCACATTGTACCTGTACGCCTGAGTCTGCAAGCTCTTGGATCTTCTCGCCAACAGTAGCATCTGCGCCGCCCACAAGAGTTACGGAAGACACACGACCCTCTGGCTGCTGCAGCAAATACGTGCAGACAGAGACGCCGGTCTTACCAAAACCAAGAACACATACATTTCCAAGTGTTTCTAGAAGCGACACGCAGGCGATCCTTTCCTAGGGCAATACCTTTAATGAAGCTGGAAGTACAGAGCAAATCCCAGAGCAGCAAAGGCACCAGAAATAATCCAGAACCTAAAGACAACTTTTGTCTCGTTCCAGCCAAGTTTCTCAAAGTGATGATGCAGTGGAGCCATCAAGAATACGCGCTTTTTAGTTGCCTTGTAGCTGACAACCTGAATGATAACGGACAGTGCCTCGATGATAAAAAGACCGCCCATGACCAGGGAAACTACCTCTGTCTTGGTAAGGACAGCTAGAGCTGCAAAGGCAGCGCCCCAGGCAAGAGAGCCGGTGTCTCCCATAAAAATACTTGCAGGATAGCTGTTAAACCACAAAAAACCAATACAAGCGCCTGCGATAGATGCGGCAAAAACAGCAAGGCTACTCTCGCCATAGCGGAAAGCTACTGCAGCCATAAAAATCATGACAACCATAACGCAGCCACCAGCCAGGCCATCAAGGCCGTCGGTCAGGTTAACAGCGTTGGAGAGGCCAGCCATGAGCAAAAAGACAAAGAAGAGATACAGCCAAGGGATAGAAATGACGTTTCCGCCTAAATTGACGGTGGTAGTAAGGATACCCAGGTTGATATCAAGGCCACCAGGGAACGCAATAATGGGTGTAATGCCCCAAATGTTAACTGCTGCCAGACAAAATGCAACAGAAATGGTAATAAGTCCGGCCATCTTCTGAGATGCGGTAAGGCCAAGGCTTCTTCCATGAGCAACGGACTCAATATCGTCCAGAAGACCAAGCGAGCCCGTAAGCAGCATAGCAGCCATGGCAAGAATGAGGTCGGTGTTCCACTGGGCAAGCGCAATACAGGTCAGCACAATGCTTACCAGCATAACAACGCCACCCATAGTAGGAGTACCCTGCTTGACCAGGTGTTGCTGAGGTCCGTCAGCACGAACCTGCTGGCCCACTCCCTCTTTCTTCATCAGTTTGATAAAGAGTGGCATTAAAATCAACGTGATGATGCAGGAGACACCAAGTGCTACAAACACCTGGTATGTTGGGTAAATAGTCTGGTAAAACATTACTCAGTAACTCCTTTTACAAAAATATCAAGCTGAGCAGACCTCGATGCCTTGGCGAGAAGAACGTCTCCTCGCTTCAGTACTGGTCCGAGCACGGTAAGTGCTTCGTTGACATCGCTGAACTGTTCAATTTTATCTTCCGAGAAACCCATGACGCGTGCGGCTTCAACCATTTCACGCGCGGCTCCCGTGCCAACAAAAGCAACAAGATCTGGGTTCTTAGCGGCAATGTAAGCACCCACATAACCATGAAGGCGCTTCTCCTCTGGTCCAAGCTCGCCAATCTCTCCGATAAGGGCAATGCGACGGCCCTCTGCAGGCATCTGCATCAAAACGTCAAGGGCAGCAGCTGTTGAGTTAGGACTTGCATTGTAAGAGTCATCAATAATTTTGGCACCGCAGGTTGCATCAAGTACCGAAAGACGCATACGAGTGGCTGGCATCTGCTCAATAGCTTCTGCTGCAGCATCAAGGTCAAGACCAAGCGTCTCTATAGCCTCAAGCGCCAAAAGAAGGTCGTCGACAACAACACGGCCAGGCACCTCAAGGGTTACCGTGCGTGACCAGCCAGAAGCAGCAACGATGGTGGCAGTTGGAAGGCCCTCCTCGTCAAGTGTAACCTGCTGTGCGCTCATGACGTCAGTCTCTGTTGCGCCCACTGTCTTACAAACAA
>CAUUUQ010000081.1:0-3141 GCA_963548345.1 uncultured Atopobium sp.
GGATACGGCTAATCTCGCTGTACAGGCTTGGAGTACTACAGATGAAGCAGCTTATAAGTTGGCTTTAGCTTTAAGGTTGCTATTGCTTGAGTGCTGGCAAGAGCTTGATAAGGTCATCAAGGTTGAAGTTCAAAGTATCTACGACTTCCCAGACCCGGATTCAAAGAAATATCGATATCAATTAGATGTGTATATCACTACACGTCTGTAAGGAGTAATCATGGCTGATGCTATTTACAATGCAAATTCCGTTGGAGCAGCAAAGGGCCGTCCTGGCGGATATGCCGCAGTCGTTGACCCAAGCGTTGACATTAAGACTCTTCTTGATGTTAAGAAGACCATCAAGGATCTGATGACCGCAAATCCTGGCAAGATTAAGTCACTTGGATATATCTCTGAGGATGGCGTTGAGTTTTCTGTTGATCTCTCTGCAGAGGATAAGAACGACTGGGGAGGAAATGCCATTAGTTCCTCAATCTCTAAGTACTCAGAGTCTGCAAAGGTGACTTTCCTTGAGTCTGCTGAGACTATTTTGAAGGTCATTTATGGAGACGATAACGTCAAGGTTGAGACAGACGGTTCTATTACCGTTCGCCACAACCCACGCTTTACCGCACCTCGCGTCTACATTTTTGACGCGGTCATTAATGAGACAACGGTTAAGCGCTCTATTATCCCTGTTGGACGCATTTTTGAGCGCGATACCGTAAAGCAGAACAGCTCTGACTTCCTTGGCTATACCCCAACCATTAAGTGTATGCCAGCCGAGGTCTTTGACGGTGATACGTACCGTGATGTCTTCTACGACACCACAAAAGCGAGCGCGACTCCTGGCGTTGTACATTAATTAAGTTTTGAGAGGACTCAATATGGATATTTCCAACATGTCAGCGGAACAGCTTCGAGAGCTCGCAGCGGAGAAAGAAAATTCACGTGCAAAGTTGGAGCACGATTATCTTGACTTTGTACAGGATAAGCCTAAGCACGCTCCATATGAGCGCGTAATTGAATTCGAGGGTGAAGAGTATGTCGTTGATATGCGTCGTACTAAGTCTCGTGAGTTTATGCGTCGCATGGCTCGTGTTAGTGATGCAGAGCAAAATAGCCCAGAAGCACTTTCTCCTGTACTTGCTCTCTACGACTATCTTTTTGGTGGCGATTGTGACAATCATGTTGTGGAAATCGTAACCGCCAAGCTCGGATATGACGACGCTGAAGAGATCATGCGCATTGAGTCCGCTCTTCTGGAAAAACTTGACGCAAAAAACTAATTCCGCTTGCTCCGATTCTGTGTGATGACACAAAAAGGGGCAAGCTGGAAGCAGACTTTCAGCAGTATTACCAAGTAAATCTACAGACGCTCATCGACTCTTGTGAGTTTGAGCGTCTGTTTTATTTGATGATAAACCTCCCTCATGGCTCAAGAACAGTTTGCAATGTTGACCCCAGAAACGATTGGTCCAATAGCGACTATTTGCTTGCGCTAGCGGTTGATAACCTTTCGTATCTTCGATACGAACAAGCAGGAGGTAAAGGCAGAAAGCCTGACGCCGTCAAGCGTCCAGAACTGAAACAAGAACAAAGTAAGAAGAAGCTTCTTAACGTTTCACAGGACCGCGTTGAGGAGCTTCTTTTTAGAGAACGCTAGGAGGTGAATAGTGGCTGGAACAGTAGTAAGAGGTTCCGTCCTTCTTACTCCTAAATTCGACAATCTTGGTGCTAATGTAAAGCGAGCACTGGGAAGCGGATATAAATCAGCGGTGTCTGTCCACACAAACGCTGGACGACAGGCTGCTCAAAACTACGCAAGCGGCTTTGGTGGCGCAACCGGCGCCATTATGGGAATTGTATCAAGCGTTACATCCCGTGCGTTAGATGCGATTTCTGGCTCAATTGCCTCTGCGGTCAACCGCGTCGACACGATTGCAAACTTCCCTAAGATTATGCAGTCTGTTGGCTATTCTGCAGACGAAGCTCGTGCGACTATTGAACGGCTTTCAACTGGTATTGACGGTCTTCCAACGTCACTTGATGCCATTGTTGGCTCAGTGCAGAAGATTGCGCCTGTGTCTGGTTCACTTGCCACAGCAACAGATGTTGCTCTGGCATTTAATAACGCACTTTTGGCTGGCGGCAAGAGCCAAGAGATAATGAATTCTGCTTTTGAGCAGTATTCTCAGATGCTTTCAACTGGCAGAGTTGACATGCAGTCGTGGAAGATTCTTGCGCAAGCCATGCCAGGCCAGCTGAATCAGATTGCTAAAGCTCTACTCGGTGCTAATGCAAACCAAGCAGATCTTTATAAGGCAATGCAAAGCGGTGCAATTACATTTGACCAATTCAACAATGCAATCGTAAGTCTCAATAATGAGGGTCTTCCTGGCTATGCGTCATTTGCGGAACAGGCACGAATCTCAACGGAGTCAATTGGCACTGCTTGGACCAATGTTCAGAACCGCATTAATAAGGCTGTTGCTAAGATTATTGATCATATTGGCCAAGCAAATATTGCAGGCGCAATCAACGATTTCTCTAGCAGTTTTTCTGGTATAGCCGATACAGTTATCACGTATCTTGACCCCGTTATTTCTACTGTTGGTTCGTTTATGGATCAGCTTCAAAATAACGGAGCAATCACATCATTTGGTGACGCTTTAAATGCGCTAAAAGACGTATTTGATGGCACTATAGGGCTTATTGGTGACCTTATAACAACGTTTACTGGCTTAGATAACTCAGAGGATGCTTCCCGCAGTGCAGCAGATTTGCTTAAATCTGCCGTTGATGGTGTTAAATCTGCCATAGAGCTTGCTCATGACGCTGTCCAAGGCTTGAGAGACAACCTCACAGTTGTTGCACCCGTTATTGTCGCTGTAGCGACCGCTCTGATTGCATACGAGACTATTAAGGCTGTGCGCTCGATAGCTGACGACTTCGGACTTCTAAAAAGCGCCGCTTCTTTGGCTTTTGACGCTATCAAAGGTGGAGAGGGCGTTCTATCAACGCTTTCTGTTTTTGGAGAGCTTGTTGGTGAGGGTGGGGCGCTCGCGAGTGTCTTTGGAACGATTTCAACGGCAATTAGTGGCGTTGGAACGAGCCTTTTGGCACTCGTAGGATCTATCCCTGTTATCGGTTGGATTG
>CAUUUQ010000082.1:0-3102 GCA_963548345.1 uncultured Atopobium sp.
TCCTCGCTTTGAGCACGCAGAGGCTCTTCTTCAAGCTGCAGGAGGAACACATGAGGTACTCTCAAGTGATGAGGGCGTCATTGATTCACTCTCTGATGCGGTCCAGATGCTTCAAAATGCTTCAACGTTTGACGCTACGCTGGGTTCTTATGCAGAGTCTCTTTCAAGTGCTCTTATAGAGATTGAAGATGTTTCTTCAGAGCTCAGAAGTTATGTTGGATCTCTCGATTTTGATGAAGAAGCTCTTGAAGAGATGCAGAGTCGCATGGCTCGTCTTCAGGGTCTTATGAGAACGTACGGTCCTGGTATGAAAGACGTATTTAAGAAATACCAAAGTGCTCAAAACCTTCTCGAGGTAACCAGAGACACAGAAAAGCTTGTTCGTGAGGCTCAGGCAGCGGTAGATGCTGCAAAAGAAACCCTTACTCTTAAGGCTCAGGCACTTAAAAAGATCCGTGTAGCTGCAGCTCCAAAGCTTTGTGATGCAGTCAATAAGCAAATGAGTCATTTGCAGATGGGCTCAGCTCAGATTGAACTCAACTTTGAAGATCTTCCTTTTGAGCAGTGGAACAAAGTCGGTTCCACAAAAATTGAGCTTATGTATAAGCCTTCAACTCAAATGACAGCTCGCCCTCTTAGAAAAATTGCCTCTGGCGGTGAGGTTTCTCGCGTAATGCTCGCATGTAAGGTGGTTCTAGGAGAGTCTGACGACTGCGATACGCTTGTATTTGATGAAGTTGACGCCGGCGTTGGTGGAGCTACCGCCGTTGCTCTTGCAGAGGTTTTAGCGCAGCTTGCTAAGACACATCAGGTGATTGTGGTAACTCACTTGCCTCAGGTTGCTGTTATGGCTTCAAAACACTATGTAGTGTCTAAGACAGAAGAGCATAACGCGCTCCCGGTAACTTCACTTACAGAGGTTTCCGGCACTCAGAGAGAAGAAGAGATTGCTCGCATGCTATCAGGCTCAATAACTGAGGCATCTTTGGCACACGCGCATGAACTGCTCACAGAAGCTCGCTAGATTTTTCAGAATCACATGGACATAACAATGTATTTGTTTGGAGATTAAATTTCTCGTCTCTATGGGCCTCAAAGCGGAATAATATAAAGACCCGTAGAAATGTAATTGGCTAATCTTACCTACGGGAGTAATCCATGACCAAGCACATATTTGTAACAGGTGGCGTTGTTTCCTCTCTTGGAAAAGGAATCACTGCTGCATCTCTCGGCCGACTTCTTAAGGCTCGTGGCTATAAGGTCATGATGCAAAAAGCTGACCCATATCTTAACGTTGACCCAGGTACTATGAGTCCTTTCCAGCATGGTGAGGTTTTTGTTACCGAAGATGGTAAAGAGACTGACCTTGACCTTGGCCATTATGAGCGCTTTATTGATGAGAACCTTACCAGGGAGTCTAACTTCACTACTGGTCTTATTTACCAGTCTTTGATTCAGCGTGAGCGCGCTGGAGACTTCCTTGGTGGTACAGTCCAGGTTATTCCTCATGTAACTGATGCGATTAAAGCTCGTTTTGCTCGCATTGAAGAGGTTACTAACGCAGATGTAGTCATCACAGAGCTTGGTGGCACCATTGGCGATATTGAGTCACAACCTTTTGTTGAGGCAATTCGCCAGTTTAGAAAAGAGCGTGGCGCAAGCAACGTTGCTATTATTCACGTGAGCCTTGTTCCTTATATTGCAGCAGCTCATGAGGTTAAGACTAAGCCTACGCAGCACTCTGTAAAAGAGCTTCGCTCCCTTGGTATTCAGCCAGACTTTATCGTCTGCCGTTCTAGCCATTCTGTGGATGAATCTATTCGCGAGAAAATCGCTAATTTCTGCGATGTCGATGCAGATTGCGTTTTTGAGAACAACGATTTGCCTTCAATTTACGACGTTCCAGCACACCTGGCAGCACAGGGATTTGATAAGAAAGTACTTGAGCGCCTTGGTCTTGAAGTTCGTCCAAGTGATCTTGGCGGCTGGGAAGCATTTACCACTGCTATGCACAAGGCAAATGCTCTTGAAGACACAACAAGAATTTATGTTGTCGGCAAGTATACGCAGCTTCCTGATGCCTATCTTTCTGTTATTGAGGCACTTCATCACTCTGGTATTTTCTATGGCAGACACGTTGATATTCGCCTGGTAAACGGTGAAGAGCTGACAGAAGAAGACGTAGAGCAGGAGCTTGCTGGAGCAGACGGTATTTTGGTTCCTGGCGGCTTTGGTCTTCGTGGCGTAGAGGGCAAGATGGTTGCTATTCGTCGTGCTCGTGAACTCAAGATCCCTTATCTTGGTGTCTGCCTTGGTATGCAGATGGCTGTTACTGAGTTTGCTCGTGATGTCTGTGGTATGGAGGGTGCAAATTCAGCAGAGTTTGGTCCAGATACTCCATATCCTGTTATTGATCTTATGCCTGATCAAGAGGATATTACTGACAAGGGCGGCACCATGCGCCTTGGCTCTTATCCTTGTAAGGTTGTTGAGGGAACTCTTGCCTATGAGGCATATGGCAACAACTTGGTTTACGAGCGTCACCGCCACCGCTATGAGGTAAGTAACGTATTCCGTAATCAGCTTGTTGAGGCTGGTTTGGTAGTCTCTGGTGTTTCTCCAGACGATCGCCTTGTAGAGATGATTGAGCTTCCAGAGTCTGTTCACCCTTGGTTTGTTGCAAGCCAGGCACACCCAGAGTTTAAGAGCCGTCCAACTCATCCCGCACCTTTGTTCCGTGAGTTTGCACGTGCAGCAATTGCTCATCATGAGGGCGTTGACCGTCATGATGTAAATCAGACTCTTTAATTAGAGCCTTTAGTAGGGAAGATTACTTATGGACCTCGCTCAGGCGCGTACAGAATTTTTAGCGTACGTTGCTGTTGAGCGAGGTCTTTCTGTAAATACGCTTGATGCCTATACCAGAGATTTAGAGGGTTATCTACTCTGGTTGAGTGGCAAAAAGATTACTTTGCCCAACCAGGTAACTCGCTCTGATGTGGAAGAATACATTGGCTCTCTCAGAGATTTAGGTATGGCTCCAGCTTCGGTTGAACGCCATACTGCAGCTATTAGAAACTTCCACAAGTTTATGGCTGTCGA
>CAUUUQ010000083.1:0-3015 GCA_963548345.1 uncultured Atopobium sp.
CCCTTATTGAGGAGAGTAAAAAATACATTGGCTTGACCGTGCTTTACCAGTGGAGTGCACTTCTCGCCAATATTGTATTTATGTATTCTTTGGCAAGAATGATACAAGCCCTTTTCATGGATTCTTTTGTCTTTGAAGAGCAGCTGGTATTTATTGCTCTGTGCCTCATTGCTATTGTGATTAGGTATTTCTGCAAACTTGCTCAGCATAAGACAAGCTTTTATGCAGCTAGAAGGGTTAAAAAGACCCTACGCCAGAAAATCTATCAAAAGCTTTTGGAGTTTGGTCCATCTTACAAGAACTCGTATGCTACCAGCGAGATTGTTCAGCTTGCTGTGGAAGGCGTTGATCAGCTGGAAACGTATTTTGCGCAGTATCTACCTCAGTTTTTCTACGCAGTTTTAGCTCCGCTCACACTTTTCCTTGTTTTGCTTCTTATTAGTCCTGTAGTTGGCATCGTTTTGCTGATATTTGTTCCGCTTATTCCCATGACCATTGTTCTTATCCAGAAGTTTGCAAAGAAGCTTCTGTCTAAGTATTGGGGTCAGTATACACAGCTTGGCGATACGTTTTTGGAAAACCTGCAGGGCCTGACTACAGCAAAGATTTACAAGGCTGACGATTTTAAACACAAGCAGATGAACGAGGAAGCCGAGCACTTCAGGCGTATTACCATGAAAGTCCTAACCATGCAGCTCAACTCCATCACCGTGATGGATGTGGTTGCATTTGGTGGGAGCGCGCTTGGTACGATTCTTGCAATTCAGCAGGTAAACGACCAGCTTCTCTCTATGTGGGAAGGCGTCTTTGTCATTTTGATTTCGGCTGAGTTCTTCCTGCCTATGCGTCTTTTGGGCAGCTATTTCCATATTGCTATGAACGGTATGGCGGCATCGGATAAGATTTTTGACCTGCTTGATATGCCTGTTCGAGAGCAGGGCACTAAGACCGTTCCAGCTTCTAGTGATGTGTCACTGCGCAACGTTTCTTTCTCCTATGATGGCGAGAAACCCGTCTTAGTGAATGTTTCTTTTGGAATGCGCGCCAACTCTCTGAATGCTCTGGTAGGAGAGTCGGGCTGTGGTAAATCAACAATTGCCGCACTTCTGACGGGAAAGCTTCGCTCGTATACGGGAGATGTGCTGTTTGGAAACACCAGCCTGGCAGACATTTCTGACCAGAATTTGCTTCGAAACGTTACCTATATTGGACATCAAGCGCACCTCTTTATGGGAAGCGTTCGCTCCAACCTTGCTATGGGTAACCCAGAAGCAACTGAAGAGCAGCTTTGGCATGCACTTGAGCAGGTCAATCTTGCTGAGTTTGTAAAGTCTTTAGGTGGACTTGATGCTCCAGTTGCCGAGAAGGGCTCCAACTTGTCAGGTGGTCAGCGCCAGAGGTTGGCGCTTGCTCGGGCGCTACTTCACAATAGCCAGATGTACATTTTTGACGAAGCTACTTCAAACATTGATGTTGAGAGTGAAGACGTTATTATGCAGCAGGTTCACCAGCTTGCTCAGTCAAAGATGGTGCTGGTAATTTCTCACCGCTTAGTAAACGTTAAAAATGCTGATCAGATTGTTGTTATGCAACGTGGCCGTGTTGTTGGAAGTGGAACGCATCAAGAGTTGCTTGCAACAAATGATGAGTACAAACGAATGACGCAGGCCCAGACCGAGCTTGAGAATTATGTGAAAGGAGTTGAGGCGTAATGAAGACAGAAGTTAAGAACAACGCCACAACTGCACGTACTTCTCGCCGTAGTGCGCTCACTATTATGTTGAGGCTGGTGGGACTGGTGCGCCCTCTAGCCGGCTTTATGATACTTGCAATTTTGATGGGTGTTTTGGGTAACCTTGCCGCCACGTTTATTAGCATTTTTGGTGCATATGCGCTGCTCAGCGCCATGGGCTTTGCATCGTCTTCTCCTATGGTGCTGCTCTTTGGAGGCATGCTTATATTTGCGCTGGTTCGCGGCTTGCTGCGCTACGCTGAGCAAGAATGCAATCACTTTATTGCGTTTAAGCTGCTTGCACTTATTAGAGACCGCGTATTTACGGCGCTCAGAAAGCTGGCTCCAGCAAAGCTTGAGGTCAAAAATAAAGGCAACCTGATGAGCGTCATTACCTCAGATATTGAGCTGCTTGAGGTTTTCTACGCACATACTATCTCGCCCATCTGCATTGCGGCTATTTTCTGCATTGTTATGGTGTGGTTTATTGCTAGTAGCACCAACTGGATTTTGGGCGTTATTGCACTTGTCTCTTACCTGATAGTTGGCGTGTCAATTCCACTTGCTATGTCTAAACGTTCTGAGCAGGACTCTGCTGAGGCAAGAGATCTTGCTGGTAAGCTCTCGACGGCTACCCTTGATAACCTGCGTGGACTTGACGAGATTCTGCAATACAGCACCGGTGCACAGATGATTGAGGAAACAAGTCAGTTAGCTGACCAGTTAAGCGACAGACAACAGGCAGTTAAGAAGGCATTTGGTGTCAACGATGCCGTCACGTCAACGGTTATTTTGCTTTCCGGCCTTGTTATGTTCTTCAGTTCGTTCTACCTGGCCTATAACCAGCAGATTCTTATGAACGAGGCCTTTATTGTCACTATTGCATTGATGAGCTCGTTTGGTCCTGTTGTGGCTTTGGCAGCACTTGGCACAACGCTTTCCAGTACGTTTGCGGCAGGCAATCGCGTCTTAGATATTCTGGACGAGAAACCCCTGGTTGAAGATGTAGAGGGTCAAAAAGATATCTCCTATGAGGGTGTTTGTGTTTCTAAGCTTTCATTCGCGTACGATGATGAGCAGATTTTGGACAACATTTCCGTGGATATTCCTACCGATAAAATTGTGGGAATTGTAGGAAAGAGTGGTTCGGGCAAGTCTACGCTGCTTAAACTATTGATGCGTTTCTGGCCAGCAACACCTGGAGCCATTGAGATTTCTGGAACCCCTTTGGAGCAGATTAATACCTCTAACCTGCGCGATCTTGAGAGCTACATGACGCAGGA
>CAUUUQ010000084.1:0-2961 GCA_963548345.1 uncultured Atopobium sp.
CCAAGCACACCACCTGCAACTCCTCCATCAGAGACTCCAAAGAAGCCAAAGAAGAAGCAGCCCAAGCTTCCTGAGACTGGCGACTTCTCCGAGATTGCTCTTGTTGCAGTAGCTACGGTGGGCAGTGTTATTACTACGCTTGGCTTTGCTCTAAAGGATCGCCGTAAGTAAGGTAGCGTGATGACGCAGCAAGTATCGCGTCAAGCTGAACGAACTTCTCGCGTAATGAATCCCCGCTTCACACGTTGAAGCGGGGATTTTTTGTGGCAGGTTTGTTTCTATACAGCACGAAATCGCAAAATTGCGTATAGTAGATGTTTGACAAAACGCATTGGGCAAGACGCAGATTAAACACAAAGGAGCCCCAATGGCCAGAAGGTCACATTCATCTCAGAATCGTGGTCGCAACAGCCGCGACAGACACGAAGACGCCTTTGAGTACGACACAGAGGACTTCGCACAGGACGATTATGACGCTTATGATCAGGGCAGTTATCAGCCTCGTACGCTCGGAAGCGTTAAAAGTGCAGGTGCAAGCTCAGCACGCAACAATCACGAATCCCACGGCTCCAGGTTTACGCGCGAGCCTTTGATTGGCCAGACCAACGTTGGCGACGAGTGGCCTGAAGAAGCTCCAGCTCAGCAGCAAAAACACACCCACTTTGCTGCGCATCGAGCAGGTGCAGTAAGCCATGCCCCTTCTCGCGCCGAAGGCGTTGGGGCATACTCCAAAAAGCGCCAGGGATCTTCTCGTGGTCGTGGTCTTAAGATCTTTGCAGGCATCCTAGGAACGTTGCTGCTGGTAGCAGGCATAGCGTTTGCGTGGTGGATGCTGGACACTAACTCAAAACTCCGTCAGGGCTTGGATGCAAACCTACAGGCAACGCTGGTTCAGGTTGCTCCGTCCGACCCGTTCTACATGCTGCTTCTGGGCGTGGATAAGGACGAGGGACGCGCGGAGAACTGGGGCGATTCCGACGCAAACTTCCGCGCCGACACTATTATTCTGGCTCGCGTAGACCCTAAGAACAAGAAAATCACTCTGATTTCCATCCCTCGAGACACTATGGTTGACCTGGGAGAACATGGAAAGCAAAAGATTAACTCCGCGTACAGCTACGGCGGCGCGTCTGGAATGGTTGAGGCCGTTTCCAAGCTGGCAAATGTCAACATCTCGCACTATGCCGAGGTAGACTTTGAGTCGTTCACCAAGATTGTGGACTCCATCGGCGGCATTACGGTCAACCTGCCTGTTGCTGTTTCCGACATGCAATACTCGGGCATCGACCTGCCCGCTGGCGAGCAGCAGCTCAACGGCCAGCAAGCGCTTGGCCTTTCTCGCAGTCGTCACGCGTACGACAACTACGGCGCCGGCGACTTCTACCGCGCCGCTAACCAGCGCATGATTCTGACGGCTATTGCCAAGAAGGTCCTGCAACTGGACCCCGTTTCTATGTCGGGCGCTGTGTCTACCATGGCCGAGAGCGTAACCACCGACCTCAACGTTACCGATATCGTAGGCCTGGCCATGTCGTTTAGGGGCATGGACACCTCCAAGGATATGTATTCCGCACGCACGCCAACAACGTCCGAGCTCATCGACGATGTTTGGTACGAAATTGTCGATAAGAGCGCGTGGAAGACCATGATGGACCGCGTGAACCAGGCGCTGCCTCCTCTGGAGGATGCAAGCACCGATGAAACCACAGGTATCGTTGGTACTGTTGCGGGCGACACCTCCGCGGCCGACAGCATCAAGCCAGACTACACCGGTGAGGTTGCGGTGCTCAACGGCACCGATGTTCAAGGACTTGCTGCTCAGAAGGCTGGCATCCTAAAGACTAAGGGCTTCACTGCCTACGCCGATAGCTCGCTGGAGCATCCAACTGACTCGATTATTGTCTACGACGGCACGCGCACGGGCCTGGCAAAGGCCGTTGGTGTTGCAAAAGCGCTGGACATCCCTACCGCTAACATCAAGGCAAACGACGGCAACTACCCCACCGACGTGGACATTACCGTGGTCCTGGGCACCGATCAGGCGCCTAAGCGCTAACGACGCGACCTGCGACGACCGCGACGCGCGGCGTCCTGCGGTGACCCGCAGCGGCACGCGACCCGCACGCGCAGCGCGTGACCCGCGGCACTACCCCACCCCACACAAAACGGGCGAGAAGACCGATCTTCTCGCCCGTTTCATGTTTACTGTCAGCGGTTTTGTGGCTTAGACGTTAAAGCGGAAGTGCATGACGTCGCCGTCCTCGACCACGTAATCCTTGCCCTCGATGCGCAGCTTGCCTGCGGTCTTGCAGCCAGCCTCGCCGCCCAGCTCCACGTAATCGTTGTAGCTGGCAACCTCTGCCTTGATGAAGCCGCGCTCAAAGTCGGAGTGGATGACGCCAGCGGCCTCGGGGGCCTTAGCGCCGATGCGGACGGTCCAAGCTCTGACCTCCATAGGACCAGCGGTGAAGTAGCTCTGCAGACCAAGCAGCTTGTATGCTGCCTGAGCAAGCGTCTCCAGGCCGGAGTGCTCAAGTCCCAGAGACTCCAGGTACTCTGCAGCCTCCTCTGGATCAAGGTCAGCCAGCTCAGCCTCGACACCTGCGCAAACAGGGATGGACTGGACGCCGTTAATGACAGGAGCGGGCTCTGTGAGCATATCCTCGTCGACGTTTGCGACGTACAAGATTGGCTTCATGGTAAGCAGGAAAAGATCGCGAGCAGCCAGGCGCTCCTCGTCAGTCATCTCCATGTCAGCAGCGCGATTACCCTCGTTCAGCCACTCCTGAAGGCGCTTTGCAACGTTGAGCTTGGGCTGGAGGTCCTTATCGCGCTTGGCCTCTTTCTCAAGCTTAGGCAGAGCGCGGTCAATGGTGCCCAGGTCAGCGAGGATGAGCTCCGTCTGGATGATGTCCACGTCCTCGTCAGGATTGACGCGGCCCTCAACGTGAATGACGTCGG
>CAUUUQ010000085.1:0-2958 GCA_963548345.1 uncultured Atopobium sp.
GCGTTAACGGCCCAGAGGTAGAGCTCCTTCATGTTGGTGTCGCGGCACAGGTACGAGAACGCTCCCTCGCAGGTCACAAGCGTGCGCTGGTTCTCCGGCAGGGTGCTAAGCTCCTCAATCAGGTGAGAGGAGATGTTGTCGAGCTCCTTTTTGTATGCGTCGCCGTTGGCTTCGAAGTCTTTGGCGTGGTCAGGGATAAGGTTGCTGAGCGCGCGGACGATATTCTCGACATAGATCTTGCCGTTTGCGGGCGACATCCACGCGTGCGGATTGGCCTGACCCTGGTAGTCGCCCTCGGCGATGGGGATGGCGGTGATGCCTTCGCTGAGGTCGGCGCGCTGAGCAGGCGAGTCATCGACGAAGCGCTCAAACCAGCGCTCAAGCCCCAGCCCGTTGTTGAGGATGAGCTGGGCCTTTTGCGCACGCTTGAGGTCGTCGGGCGTAGGCTCGTAGTCGTGGATTTCGGCACCGGCCTTGGTGATGGATTCTACCTGGCAAAACTCGCCCGCAACGCGAGAAGCCATGTCTTGAATAACGGTGAAGGTGGTCAAGACGAGGGGAGCCGAGGAGTTTTGGTTTTGCGCGGAGCTTGAGCTGGCTGCAGAATCGCGTGGACTACATGCGGCGAGAGAAGCGATGGCTGCGGCGGAGCTTGCGCCGAGCAAGGACAGCGCTGACCTGCGGGTTAGGAGAGGGTTGCGGGTGACGTTCGGGCCTGAGCCGGCGTGCGGGCGCGAGTCGGTGTGCGGGTACGAGTCGGCGCTCGAGTGCAAGTTTGCGACTGCCGGGTTATGCGTGCAGCAATGTTTCATAGTGACTTCCTTCAAAGAGATGAGAGCAGGTAGCTACGGGACTGAAAGCAAGAAACTGATAGCGTGAGGCCAAGAGTTAGGAGTTTGGAGCTACGAGCTCAACGGGTTTCTCGCCATATTGTATTCCTAAAAGTTAGCTATGTCTAACTTTTGAGATTTTTGAGGAAAGAAAAAGACTTCAGTTTGCAGACAAATGTCCAAAAGATTGAACGTGAAATTTAATGTGTCATTTATGTCACATTTTAAGCAAATTATTTTCTTTTAACGCATTGACCATAGGATTTGTGGTTAAAAAATATTTTTTGTATAGAAAATTATGTGAATATGACTAGAATTTATTTGTTTTCCAATGGTTTGTGCTCATGAAAAAAAGGAGAGAGAGCATGGCATTCGATTTTACAGGTAAGTTGGTTCTGGTTACAGGCGGAAGCGCTGGTATTGGCGCTGAGATCTCCAAGGGTATTGTTGCTGGAGGTGGACACGTAATCGTTTGCTCTCGTCACGAGGACACTGGTCGCAAGTTTGTCGAGGAGCTTGGCGAGGGTAACTTCTTCTACACAATGGACATTGCAGACGCAGAGGGCGTTAAGAAGACCGTTGCTCAGATTCTTGAGGAGTGCGGCGACGTCAACGTTCTTATCAACTGTGCTGGTCGCATCAGCTCCGTTCCTTTTACCGAGGTTGACGACAAAGAGTGGAACAACACCATCAACACCAACCTCACTGGTACTTACAACGTAACTCACGCTCTCTGGCAGCACTTTATTGACCGTGGCGGCGCTCGCATTGTTAACGTTTCTTCCGTCGCAGGCAAGATTGGCGGCGGCCTCCTTGGTACCGTTGCTTATGCATCTTCCAAGGCTGGTATGAACGGCTTTACCAAGGCTATTGCTAAAGAGGGCGGCAAGTACGGCATTTCTTGTAACGCAGTTTGCCCATCTTTCACCATTACAGATATGACCACTGCACTCTCCAGTGATGAGGAGAAGTACAAGAAGGTTGTAGGCATCATTCCTCTTGGCCGTCCTGCTCAGGCATCCGAGCCTGCACAGATGGTACTGTTCTTTGCTTCCGACGCTGCTAGCTTCGTCAACGGTGAGGTTGGCGACTGCGACGGCGGCATTGTTATGGACTAGGTGATTATTGATGGCTACAAAAGAACTAATTTCTCTTCAGCACCCATTTAAGGCACTGGGCCGCATCCCAGGTGCAAACATTCTGATTCCTCTGCTACTTGGTGTTTTTATGAACACATTTTTCCCAGAGGTATTCCCAACGCTCGGTAGCTTTACCGCAGCAATGACCGTTAAGGGTACTGCTGCTCTTGTCGGCGCTTTCATGCTGTGCGTTGGCGCAACTATTTCGTTCAAGAGCGCACCAAAGGCTGCACTTCGCGGCGCAATCATCATCATTTCTAAGGTTGTATTCTGCGTTGCTCTTGGTCTTGCTGTTCTGTTCTTCCTGAACGACAACCTGCTTGGTCTTTCTTCTATGGTTATCCTTGCTGCTTGCTCTGGTGCAAACAACTCCATGTACGCAGGTCTGATGGCCGACTACGGTAACGAGTATGAGCAGGGTGCAGTTGCAATTACTACGCTGGTTGTTGGTCCTCCAGTTACCATGCTTGCTCTTGGTGCAACTGGCCAGTCGCCAATTAACTGGTCTTTGCTTGGCGCAGTTCTGCCAATCATTATTGGTATTCTGCTTGGCAACTTCTTCCCATCCATGAAGAAGATGCTCACAAGCGCTCTGCCAGCAATTATTGTTATGACCTTCTTTGCTATGGGAACTACTATGAAGTTTGATTCCCTCATCATGGCTGGTCCTGCAGGTATTCTGCTTGGCGTTATCTGCTCCGTTTGCGGTGGTTTTATCAACTACTTTGTTGATCGAGCAACTGGCGGAACTGGTATTGCTGGTGTTGCTATTTCTTCCTGCGCAGGTGCAAATGCACTTACACCTGCTGCTATGGCAGAGGCTAACCCAGCTCTGTATGGCGGAGCTGCTCTTGCAACAGCAAACGCACAGGTAGCAGCTGCAGTTATCGTTACTGCAATCCTGACTCCTTTGATCACTGGTTACGTTGCCGAGCACTTTGCTAAGAAAGACAACGCTTCCGAGGAAGTTGTTGAGGCTGCTTAATCGC
>CAUUUQ010000086.1:0-2956 GCA_963548345.1 uncultured Atopobium sp.
GTTCGAGGCTTTAGCCTGTTGAGCGCGTGTAACGCGCGAAACACAAAACCACCCGCTATGCGGGTGGAGAATACTTTTTGCTTTGCAAATTAAAATCCTTCCTTCTAGCATAGCGATTGTTCAGGTCACTAATAGCCAAGAAGGAAGGAGTGGCTATGGCACATAAGGCCAATAGCCTTGCGCACACAAAATGGTTATGCAAATACCACATTGTGTTTACACCAAAGTATAGAAGGAAAGTCATTTATAACAAATACAGACAAGACCTTCGAGAAATACTCAAGATGCTTTGTGACTGGAAAGGGGTAGAAATTCTTGAAGGACATCTCATGCCAGATCATATACACATGCTTGTGAGTATCCCACCTAAGATAAGCGTTTCAAGTTTTATGGGTTACTTAAAAGGTAAAAGCTCACTGCTCATGTTCGACAGACATGCAAACCTTAAATATAAGTATGGTAATAGAAAGTTTTGGGCTGAAGGCTACTATGTATCAACCGTAGGTCTTAATGAAGCGACTATAAGAAAATATATTCGAGAACAAGAAAACGCCGATATAGCTCAGGATAAATTAAGTTTGAAGGAATATGAAAATCCCTTCGATAAATGATCTAGCTAGATAGCCAGTTTAACTGGCTGCCGGTGTTACATTGCTATTGTGACCTGAACGAAGTGAAGGGCAAAGGACTTGAGTCCTGGGCAAGTATAATTAGGGTTATACCCTAAGAGCAAACCACCCGCTATGCGGGTGGTTATGATTGCGCTTACAGAAGCGAGTAACGGTATATACTAATCTTTTATGAATTACGTTTGGTAAGCCATTTATTTTGCGGCTCTTAAAGGATAGGAATAGCAAATGGATAGTCACTCCAACGATTCTGAACAGTGCGAGCACACTCATTCTACATGCGATTATGTTTCTGATCAGAAGCTGAATGAATACCTGGTAAACGATGACATCATCTACGATGCAACCCAGATTTTTGATGCACTGTCTGATTTCACTCGATTCCAGATTTTGGGTGCTCTAGTAAATGGCGAGAAAAGCGTAACAGAGCTGCAAGAAATGCTTTCGGTATCTCAGTCAGCAACCTCTCACCAGTTGCGTCTTTTGCGCGACCGCGGTCTTGTCAATGCAAAAAGAGATGGCAGAAAAGTTATCTATTCACTTGCAGATGAGCACGTCACAACGCTAATCCGCGTTGGCCTTGCACACGCCGCACACCTGTTGGGTCATTAACATACGTATCGGAATTGTGGAGAGAACTTATGGGTGAGTATCGCATAATTGATGTTAAGCAGAGTTTTTTTGCAGCTAACGAGAAAAGCGCCGATCAACTAAGAGAAGAAATGAAGAAAAAGGGAACTCTGCTGGTAAACCTTATGTCTTCTCCAGGTTCTGGCAAAACTACCACCCTTAAAAAGACCATTGCTGCCCTGAAAGATAAGGTTTCCATTGCTGTTATGGAAGCTGATATTGATTCAGATGTTGATGCTGCTGCTATTTCAGAAACGGGCGTGAAAGCCATTCAGCTGCATACTGGCGGCATGTGTCACCTCGATGCGCATATGTGCGCTCAGGGTCTTGAAGGTCTCAATGCAGGTGATGTGGACCTTATCTTTTTAGAGAACGTTGGGAACTTGGTATGTCCGGCAGAATTTGACACCGGTGCCGGCGTAAACGTCACTATTCTTTCTGTTCCCGAAGGCGACGATAAGCCGTTGAAATACCCTTTGATGTATCAGGTCTGTGATGTGGTGCTTGTTAACAAAATAGACGTAGCACCGTATTTTGATTTTGACCTGGAAAAACTCAAGGAAAATGTGGCCCTTAGAAATCCAAAGGCGGTTGTTATTCCTTTCTCTGCCAAAACTGGGGAAGGATTAGACGCTTGGACTGAATGGCTTTATCGCAAAGTTGCTGAGTGGAAAAGCAGTCAGTAACCAATGGCTAGCGCTTAAAGAATGTCTTATGCCTGATAGGAGAGGTCATGGCAGAGGAAGTACCAGCACGTAAGACTCCAAAAGGTCAAAATGCCATGCGCGGCAGTCTTACTGATGAAGAAATTGCACGCAGAAATGTATTGCCAACTACTAACCCTGCTGGCGGTCCTACTCGCATACTCGCTCAAAATCACATTACTGAAAATGACGAGGTAGTTCATTACAAAACTGTAGATCCAAATGAGCCTGGACCAGCTTCTTCTGAGCAATTTAAGCCTCTTGTAAGAGATGAAGTTCAAAAAATTACGAGTCGCCTTGGTCACAAAATTGTAAAAGATGACCCAGAATATTGGGGCATAGCAGCAATTATGACTGAGGAAGAAGCTGCGGTAACCAAATACATGAAGGTTCGCCAGCCAGTTACCTTAGAGGAGCTTTGCAAGCGTACTGGAAAAACTGCGGGGGAGCTTCAGCCTATCCTAGACACCCTGTCTGTAAAGGGCATGATTGAGTACAACTGGGAAAACAAGAGCAAGCAAAAGCAGTATGTTCTTCCTATGTTTGTTCCTGGCTCCGCAGAGTTTACCGTGATGAACGAGCGTCAACTCGAAGAACATCCCGAGATGGGTTCTTTGTTTGAGCGTATGACCTATCTACCGCTCAAAAATGTCACCAAGTTAGTTCCTGAAGGCGGCGCGGGCGTTGGTATGCATGTCATTCCTGTTGAACGATCCATTGAGCAGGTAAATCACACAGTTACTGTCGAGCATATTTCGCATTGGCTCAAGAAATACGATAGATATGCTGCAACTCCCTGTTCTTGTCGTCTTGCTGAGCGAGTTCGTGGCGACGGCTGTGCTGACGATCCAGAAGATTGGTGTCTTGCCATTGGAGATATGGCTGATTACTGCGTAGAAACAGGAAAAGGCCACTACATCACCTACGATGAGGTTATCGATATCTGTACAAAGGCCGAGAAAAACGGTTTTGTTCATCAGATTACCAACATTG
>CAUUUQ010000087.1:0-2859 GCA_963548345.1 uncultured Atopobium sp.
AGTCAGAATATAGCGAACCCTCAAATTTTCCACAGTGAAGTGAGCCTGAAAGGAGGTCTTGATGGCCAAGAAACTAGTCACTATTTGCAGAGAGGGCGGTCGGTATGACATCTATAAGGCGCTGCAGATAACTATGGCAAAGAAGCTAGATGATTGTGAATCTGGCCGCGACTTTGCAGCCATTGTAAAGACATTCGTCCAGGTAGTTGACGAAGTCGACGCAATGGAAAAAGAGAAGTTGCTTGCAGCTAAAAAACCGAGCCCTGCTAAACGAGCCAGAAAGACATTTCTCAAAGAGGTCTCGTGATGCCAAGGCGTAAAAAACGTGTTGGAAATCAAAAACCGACCTTTGAACGCATTGGAAAATATCATCATTCTGATGCAAAAGCTTGCATAAATATGTTTTCTCATTATGGGTTTAAGCTTGATGATGCTCAAAAATACGAGCTTGAACTTTATATGGCTAAAGACGCTAAAGGTATGCCAGCTGCTGAAACTATTGGTGCAGCCAAGCCGCGACAAAATGGCAAATCGTTCGCTGCTCGACTCTATGGCATTTGGTGTGCGGCCATTTGTGGAATGGACGTTGTCTATTCGGCTCATAACGCTGATACCGTTGATGAGTTCTTTGATATGATCGTGAACCTTTTTACGGACGATGAGACATACCCAGACTTAGCTGAACTTCTTCTTAAAGCTTACAGACAGCCAGGAAAGCAATACTTGCTCTTTGATTGCGGGCATTACAAAAGCGGCAAACGAGCAATTGGAAGGCTTAAGTTTTCTACTCGTACAACATCAAAGGCACGCGGAGGCACACGCTCACTCATTATTATTGACGAGGCACAGGAGCTTACAGACGCTCAGTTAAATGCAATTTTGCCAACAGTTTCTGCATCTAAAGACGGCTCTCCTCAAGTCATTTACATTGGAACGCCACCAGACCCAACCTGCAGAGGAACAGTATTTAAGCGAATGCACGATACGGCTCACTCTGATAGTCCTGGCGAGGCTTGGTGGCTTGAATGGGCCGCAAAATCGGTTCCGAGAGAGGGTACCAGCGATGAAGAAGCACTCGACCTTGCTTATGAGACTAATCCGGCTCTCGGCTCTCGTATCACAGAAAGAGCAGTGCTCAATGAATGGCATCAGATGACAAAAGATGGATTTGCTCGTGAGCGTCTCGGCTGGTGGTCAACGCTTGATACTTCAGTTGAGTATATCGTCAATGCAAATGACTGGAATGAGTGCATAACAGAAGAGCCTTATGACGATGGTCTCCTTGCTTTTGGAATCAAATATTCACTCGATGGAAAGAAAGTGGCAATTTCAGCAGCTCTAACTCAGCAAGATAACCCAACGGCTTATGTTGAGCTCGTGGATATTGCAGACGCTTATGGAGCTGGTCAAAACCTCGCTCAATGGATTAAGGAACGTGAGAGTCGCATTGCATGCGTTGTTATTGATGGCCGTTCGGGCGCAACTCAGCTGGCCGAACGCTTGCAGGAGCTACGTTTTCCAAAGCGAGGCATTGTTCTTTGCGATACAAAACAGGCTGTAGCGGCAGCTTCAAGATTTGTTGATGAAGTTGGAGCGCACAGTATATGTCACGTCCCCTCTCCAGCACTGGACGAGTCTGTTACAGGCTCGTCCAGGCGTGCAATTGGAAATAACGGTGGTTTTGGATTTGGGGATTCTCCAAAAGCGACGTGTACCGCTGCTGAATCTGCAGCACTTGCACTTTATGGAGTTAGGACCACTAAACGAAACCCAGCTAGAAAGCAGGTAGTCTGGTGACGACTGGAATTATTCCTGTTGCAATTGCAACAGCGGTTGGACTGAGAAAAGAAGATAGGCAGACAGTTTTAAATCTCTGCGCAGTTTACTCAAAGACTCTTGCGCGCAATCGTTTGCGCGATGGCTACTATCTCATGCATATAAAGCCTCAGCAGCTCGGCATTTCGGTGCCTGACGGCTTAAGAAACTTGGAGCAGGCTATTTCATGGCCAGCAAAGGCTGTAGATGCTCTTGCTGACCGCTCTCAGTTCGATGGTTTTACTTGCACGGATGAGGATACTGCCAAGGAACTACAGGCTATTGTTCGTGAAAATGCCCTCAAGCGACGCTATCGTAAGGCTGTCAAAGGCCAACTTAGAAATTCCTGTGCATTTCTTACGGTTACCGCTGGAGATGTCGGTGCAGGAGAACCTGCGGTTATTATTTCTGCATATTCTGCAGTATCCGCCGCCGCTCTTTGGGATGAACGCTTACATCGTATCCAGGCTGGCATTGTTGTAGTTGATCGTGACAATCGACCGAATCACAGGAATGCCCCAACGTGGATTAATGTCTTTACCGATACCGACATTATTCGCATTCGTAGATCACTTGACTCGACTCGCTGGGTTGCTGAATATATCCCGCATGGAATGGGTCGCTGCCTTATGGAGCCTTTGGTTTACGAGGCAACGCTTGACCGCCCGTTTGGTAAGTCGCGCATCACTCGAGCTGTTATGGATCTGACCGATGATGCAATGCGCTCAAGTGTACGCGCTGAAGTCGCTGCTGAGTTTATGACGGCACCACAGAAGTATCTCGTTGGCGCTGACCCAGATGCTCTCAACAAGCTCTCAAAATGGGACGCTTATATTGGTTCAATTTTTGCGGTTTCAAAAGACGCTGATGGTGATACCCCAACGTTTGGACAGCTGCAGCAGGGTTCAATGCAGCCGCACATCGACTACATGCGCTCGCTTGCAGCCCGTTTTTCTGCCGAGACCAATGTTCCAATCTCAGAGCTCGGAATTGTATCTGATAACCCAAGTTCAGCAGAAGCAATCTACGCTGCAAAAGAGCCTT
>CAUUUQ010000088.1:0-2825 GCA_963548345.1 uncultured Atopobium sp.
CCAACCGTTCCAAATCCAAGTAGGGCAACGTTTTGCATATAACTCCAAATCTAGCAGCCATCTTTGCGAGAAACCCGATTGCCAGCAAGGCTAATTGCAGAGCAAAGACAACCGTGCGCAAAGGTGACTACACTGATAACAATCTCATAGACAAAAACTACCAAAAACCTAGACAGAATCTAGTCGACAGTTTTTCTCGTCTTCATAATGCTATGAACAATTCTATGTTACAAGCGACATTTACTTCTCACTGTTAAAATAATAGAAACGCAATACGTAAAACGCGCAACATGGCGCGTGCAATATGGCGCGAGCAAGACGCACAGCACGACCCGTTCAACACGCGGCACATTCAACAGATTGGTGGTTTCATGGCCGTCGCATATCACAGCACAAGAAGCTCTGACCATAACCTCTTGGCTAAGCAGGCCATTTTGCAGGGAATTGCTCCCGACGGCGGCCTTTACATCCAAGATTCTATTGGCGAGAAACCCCTCGATCTTGCAAAGATTTGCTCGCAGGGCTTTAAGGCTACTGCTTTCGATGTACTTTCTACTCTGCTGGACGACTACTCTGCTGAAGAGCTGGCTCACTGTATTGAGGGCGCGTATGGCTCTCAGTGGGACACTCAGGCTATCACGCCTGTTTCTGCTATCGGAGAAGACTGGCTGCTTGAGCTCTTCCATGGTCCAACGTCGGCTTTCAAAGACGTTGCGCTTCAGATGCTCCCCCGCCTGATGAGTGTTGCTCGCGAGGACGCGGGTGACACAGGCGGCGCGAGTGCCGCCGGCAAGAACATCATGATTGTGACCGCCACCTCCGGAGACACTGGTAAAGCAGCACTTGAGGGCTTCAAAGATGTTCCTGGTATGGGCATTACCGTCTTTTATCCTGAGGGAAAAGTCTCGGACATTCAGCGCCTGCAGATGGTGACTCAAAAAGGCTCTAACGTAGCTGTTTGCGCTGTTAAGGGAAACTTTGACGACGCTCAAAACGCCGCTAAAGCAATCTTTGCTAACAAGGAGTTGGCGCATGAGTTGGCCGGTAAAGGCACCGTACTTTCCAGCGCAAACTCCATCAATATTGGTCGTTTGGCCCCACAGGTAACCTACTACTTTGACGCATATGCCCAGCTTGTTGCCAAGGGCGCCATCGCTCAGGGTCAAAAAATTACTTTCTGCGTGCCAACCGGCAACTTTGGCGACGTCCTCGCAGGTTACTTTGCAAAAGAAATGGGACTTCCTGTTGATCGCCTCATTGTGGCTTCTAACAGCAATAAGGTGCTGACTGATTTCTTGGAAACAGGCATCTACGATCGTAGGCGTGCATTTGAAAAGACCATCTCGCCATCGATGGACATTCTGGTTTCATCAAACCTTGAACGACTCCTCTATCTTGCGTCCGGCAAAGATACTGAGCTTGTCAGCTATCTGATGAACCAGCTGGTAACAAAGGGTATTTACACAGTTCCTGCTCAGGTGATGGACACTATCCGTGAAACCTTTGACGCCGGATTTGCCACCGACGACCAGACACGTGAAACTATCCGTTCTACCTGGGAGATTTGTCGCGTGCTGATTGACCCTCACACAGCCGTCGCAAAGCACGTGCTTGACAGGGTTTCTCGCCAGGCGGGTAACGTGCGCGTTTGTCTGTCCACTGCTAGCCCGTATAAATTCTCGTCCGACGTGCTTGCCGCGCTGGGCCACTCGACCGCTGGCCTGGATGACTTTGCGTGCATGCATACGCTCGCCGAAATCACGGGCACTATTCCGCCAATCCAGCTTTCATCGCTGAATGATAACGTTATCATTCATACTGATGTTCGCGAGAAGGAACAGCTTGCTTCGTACGTTTCTGAAGCATGCGGGCGTATTTTTGCTTGTTAGACTCTGAGAAAGCAGGTTCTACATGCTCGACAACACTATCTTGACCGTTTCTGTACCTGCTACCTCTGCAAACATTGGCGTCGGCTACGATACGCTGGGTCTTGCGTTTAACCTGCGCGCAAAAATTACGTTTAGGGAATCCCCTACGCTCATCATTGACGGCTGCCCTGAGCAGTTCAGAAACGATGACAACCTTGTGTGGACGTCGTATATTCGCGCCTGCGAAAAGCTGGGTGAAGAGCCCACTCCTAAGCACATTACTATCGACTCGCCTATTCCGCTTTCCGGTGGACTCGGCTCAAGCTCTACCTGCGTTATTGCAGGTATTGCGGCCGCGATGACCGAGTCTCATGGCGGCTGGGATCCTGAGCGTGCGCTCGACTTTGCCTGTCATTTTGAGGGCCACCCCGACAACGTGGCACCTGCTATTTACGGTGGCCTGACCTCCTCTTTTGTTGAGGGCGGTCATACCATTTGTACCAGAAGGCTTGTGGCGCGCGGACTATCTTTTGTCGCAATTGCGCCGCCCTACACGGTTAACACTGAGGATGCCCGTAAGGTGGTTCCCCTGGAAATCTCACTTGAAACGGCCGTTTACCAGATGGGACGCACTATTGCTGTCACCCATGCGCTTGAAACAGGAAACGGCGGACTGTTGGCAGCAGCTTGCAACGACAAGCTTCACGAGCCGTATCGCAAGGAGCTCATCCCCGATTACGAGGAGCTCAAGCAGGTGGCTAAACTTGCTCGCGCATGCACGTTTGTCATTTCCGGATCTGGCGCCACCATGGTCGCTATCTGCGACTCCCCGGTTACTGCACGCGCCGTTGCCGAGAATGCCAAGCAGGTCAGAGGCGACCTTTGGATTCAGATTCTTGAGCCAGCGCTCCTGGGCACCGTCCTCACTCTTGACGACGGTCAGCAACACCACAACAC
>CAUUUQ010000089.1:0-2791 GCA_963548345.1 uncultured Atopobium sp.
CCCTTGGGAAGTCTACCATCACCAAACGTTGCACTTGCTTTGACAATTCAAGCCTGAAAACGTTAAAGAATCTGTGGATTTGCCTGATTTTGTAAAAGAATCGGTGGCTCAAATACAGATTCTTTGCACATTTCAGGCGGGTTTTGAAGTATGTCTGGCCATGAGTCGCCTCCCCGCCGTAGAATCGTTATAGTTTCGGTGCTGAAGTCCATGGGGGTGTAAATGGTTGAGTCTTTCAAACTATTCGTTCGGACCTACACGTATTGGGTAGGGCTCATCCTTGGCTTTGCGATAGTGCCCGGTTCCCTGCTCTTCATCGGTGGAGTCGCCCCGGTGAGCACCCCATTGTGGCTTGCCCCTCTAGCAGGACTGCTATTTTTTATCATTGATAGACCATCAACATGGGAGACGCCGCTCTGTCGAGCATTACTGATCCGCGTATTGGGTACAGGGGTTGCGGCCATCGCGTTAGTCGCTTTTGATGCAGTTGCTTCCACCCAGTATGGATCTCAACATTGGAGTGAGACGCTCCTATCTCTCGGTCTCGGCTGGATTGCCTTCACGGTCATGGCAGGACGGATGCTCATGAGGAGCTCAGCCCGATTTGCCACGCCTACTTTCACGAACAGGGATGCGATCCGTACGTACACGACATGGATTGGAATCTTCTTCGGGATTTTCTATATCCCCGCCACGGGGCTCGCCGCAGCTGGCACTCTTTTGATGGTATTTCCACTTTATGGAGCGTTTCTCACCGGCCTGGTTCTTTTGATTGTTGACCCGCCACAACGATGGCCACAACGGAGAGTGAGAGCACTGTGGACACGACTCTTGTCAAGCGGGGCAGCAGCATTACTACTTGCTGTCACGAACTCGTTCTATCGCAGTACTGACACACACGAGATTTTCGTTGGGGACTGGCTGGGAAACCTGCTCTTCTGCGTAGGCGCTTGGGCACTTTATGCCGCAGTGGCTGGGGCCGCGTATCTTATGCGTGGCCCCAGCCACGAAGCATCTGACAACTCAGTAGATGAATTCAGCTAGAGCTTGTCATGCTGCCCTCTTGGTTTCTTCGCTAGGCTCAACGCCCAAATAGCCGTATGCTCCATTGGAACCGTCTGTGAGAAGGCCAACGTATCTGTCATCTAATGGGTCATCAATTTGTAGTTGTTCGGCAGATCATTGGGGATGGTCAAACCTTGAAGTCCGCTGTGATTCTAAAGCCCTTCTCGCCAGATGACGAGAAGGGCTTTGTTTGTGCGACGTTGACGTGCGCATATGTGCGAGGGGTTGCGCCGAAACGCAATGGTCCATCGGAACTCACAGATACTTACTTCAAGAAATCCTTGACGGATGCGAGAACGCTTGGGGTATCCAGACCATACTTAGCAAGAACCTGAAGAGCAGGTCCGGACTCGCCATAGGTGTCCTGGACGCCAATGGCCTTGACAGGAACAGGAACGTTCTCTGCAAGAGCCTGACAGACAGCGCTGCCCAGACCACCAATGACGGAGTGCTCCTCAATAGTCACAACCTTGCCGGTCTTTGCTGCAGAAGCGGCAATCAGCTCAGAGTCCAAAGGCTTGATGGTGTGGATGTTGATGACTTCAGCGTTGACACCCTCGGCTGCCAGCTGCTCGGCAACCTCGAGAGCCACTGGAACCATTAGGCCGCAGGCTACCAGCGTAACGTCGGTGCCCTCCTTAAGAACAATACCTTTGCCCAGTTCAAAGTGGTAGTCAGGATTGGTATTGAACACAGGAACAGGAAGGCGGCCAAAGCGCATGTAGACAGGGCCGTCGTGATCATAAGCAGCCTTAACGGCAGCCTCAGCCTCAACAGCGTCGGATGGAATAATGACTGTCATACCAGGAATGGTACGCATAACAGCAATATCCTCATTGCACTGGTGAGTAGCGCCGTCCTCTCCTACCGAGAGGCCTCCGTGGGTAGCGCCAATCTTGACGTTCAGATGAGGATAACCCACCGAGTTTCTGATCTGCTCAAACGCGCGACCAGACGTGAACATTGCAAACGAAGTTGCAAAGACCTTGTGACCGGTAGCTGCAACGCCAGCTGCCATGCCAATCATATTGGCCTCGGCAATTCCGCAGTCCACGAAGCGCTCAGGATACTCCTCGCCATATTTGCCCGAGCGAGTAGCCTCTGCCAAGTCAGCGTCAAAGACCAGGAGGTCGTCGTGCTCTTTGCCAAGCTCAACCAGGGCTTTTCCATAAGCTTCTCTGGTGGCAATTTTCTGTACGTCTGCCATGTTATGCCACCTCTCCCTCAAGCTCTTTCATAGCCTGCTCGTACTGCTCCTGGTTTGGAGCTTTGCCGTGCCAACCTACCTGGTTCTCCATGAAGGAGACGCCCTTACCCTTTACGGTATGAGCAATAATGACAGTTGGTTGACCCTTAACGGTACGAGCCTCAGCGAATACAGCAGCAAGCTGGTCAAAGTCGTGTCCGTCAGCCACCTCAATGACGTGGAATTTGAACGCCTTGAACTTCTCGCCAATTGGCTGCGGAGTGTTGATCTGATCAAGCGAGCCGTCAAGCTGCAGGTTATTGTTATCAACGATAAGCGTAAGGTTATCAAGCTGGTGGTTGCCGGCAAACATAGCAGCCTCCCAAACCTGACCCTCTTCAATCTCGCCGTCACCCAGGAGCGCGTAGACGCGGTAGTCCTTGTTGAACTTCTTGCCGGCAAGCGCCATACCAACGGCGGTGGAGACGCCCTGGCCAAGGGAGCCGGTGCTCATATCAACGCCGGGAGTATCGTTCATGT
>CAUUUQ010000090.1:0-2767 GCA_963548345.1 uncultured Atopobium sp.
ACGTTCCGAACCTATTGGAATACGTTAGGGAGGTGGTCGGAATACGTTCCGAACCAACTATTCCCCTCAAAAGCAGAAGCCACGATGTCAGAGTAAGTAGGCTGATAATTAGGTGGAAAGGGGTAGATATGCTTCCGATTGCGTCGAGCGTAAGAGGCAGAAAAGTGCGGATCCGAGCAAGAGTTCAGTTACCAAACCATTACCCTGTCTGGTGGTAGGTAACGATGGTGCAAAAGCAGGTAACTGAACCTTTCTCGCACATGGTTCTTTTGCATTGATATACAGGGATCTGCACAGGTAACGGGCGCTTTGAACCGGGTAATTTTGCCCACAGTTTTCAAAGCGTATGGATGACATGAAAATGAAGGTGTTGCTCTACCTCAAAAAGAGCAGTCGCGACAGGTCGGGCAAGGCGCCGATCATGGGACGGATCACACTGGGACGTTCCATCGCACAGTTTAGTTGCAAGCTGTCTTGCAACTCCGATCTATGGAACCCGCGCGAAAGCCGGATGGACGGGAAGAGCCGCGAGGCAGTCGAGGTCAATGCCAAGTTGGACAACCTCCTTCTTGCCGTTCAGTCCTCCTATCAATCCTTGCTTGCCAAGGGATCTCCATTTGACGCAACCGACATCAAGGAGCATTTCCAAGGCAGCGTGCAGAGTCGAACCATGCTTTTGGAGCGGTTTGACGGCCTGATCGAGGATATGGAGGAGCACGTCGGGATAGACATCAAAAGAGAGTCTTTGGTCTTGTATCGTCAGACAAGAATGAGGCTGCAACAGTTCATTCGGGCGAAGCATAACGCTTCCGACTTAACCTTTTCGCAGCTCACGGAGGACTTCGTCAAGCGGTTCGAGCAGTTCGCAACCGGAGAGATGGGTCTGAAACAGAGCACTTGCTACAACATGATCGTCCTTATCAAGAAGCTCTGCAAACTGGCTTATCGTGAAGGAGCGGCAGACTCCTTGTTATTTGACAATGTGCACGTGGGCAAGGGAGATAGCCGATTACCCAAAGCGCTCGATAGGGAAGCGTTGGACAAGTTAAAGGCGCTCTGTTTTGACGGCTGGGAGGCTGACTTGGAGACAGCGCGCGATGTGTTTCTTTTCGCCTGTTACACCGGCGCCGCCTATTGCGATCTAATGGCACTGAACCGTGGGCATCTTGTCTGCGACGATGAGGGCGCCCTTTGGCTGAAGTTCAACAGACAGAAGACAGGCGTCCTCTGTCGTGTAAAGCTGTTGCCCGAAGCGCTCCGATTGATAAACAGACTGTCTGATGAAGGAAGGGACACGCTGCTTCCTCACATCAATTACCTGACCTATCAATCGCGTCTGAAGGTTCTCAGACTGCGGGCCGGTATCGCGCTACCCTTCACCTCGCACACCGCCCGGCACACCTTCGCTACGCTCGTCACCTTGGAGCAGGGCGTACCCATCGAGACCGTTAGCAAGATGCTTGGGCATAGCACAGTGCGCATGACTGAACGATATGCGAAAGTTACCCCTCAGAAACTATTCGAGGAGTTCGATCGCTTGATCACCTTCACCAAAGACTTACATCTGACCATTTAACCGAAACCGATATGAGAAGTACATTCAAGATCCTGTTCTACATCAACAGACAGAAGAAAAAAGCAGACGGCAAGACGGCCATTTTTTGCCGCGTTACCATTGATGGTAGAAGCGCGGTGATGGCAACCGGAGAAGAATGTCTGCCGACCGAATGGAGTAGCGGACAGGGAACAACCGGCGAAAAGAAAATCAATCAACGCCTCGCAGCATTCAGGGAGCTTGTGGAAAAGACTTACGCGGAAATGCTTACGAAAGACGGCGTGGTCAGCGCAGAACTGCTCAAGAACCGCTTGCAGGGTGTTGCTGCTGCACCGACCACCCTTTTGGCCATGAGCGAGGCAGAACTGCAATCCGTTAAGGCATGCGTAGGCAAGTCAAAGGCAGAAAGTACTTACCAAAACCTTACTTATTCGGACAAGTTGCTTCGAGAGTTCGTGAAGGAAAACGGAGGGCGGGACATCCCTCTTGCAGGCATTACGGAAGACCTGTTTGAGGACTTTCGCTTCTTTCTCAAAAAGCGTGGACTGGCGACATCGACCATGAACAACCACCTCTGCCGATTGAGTCAGTTGATGTATCGTGCGGTAGACTTGAAAGTCATCCGCTGCCATCCTTTTGAAGATGTCACCTATGAAAAAGAGGAAAGGAAGATTCGCTTCTTGCAAAAGAGTGATGTAGCCAAGCTCATGGTGCTAAAGGTGAACGACAGGGAAGCAGAGCTTGCCCGACGGATGTTTCTCTTCTCCTGCTTCACCGGACTGGCCATTGTGGACATGGAGCGCCTCAAGTTCTCGCACATCCAAACGGCTGCCGACGGCCGGAGGTATATCCGCAAGGAAAGGCAGAAGACAAAAGTAGAGTCTGTCGTACCGCTACATCCGATTGCGGAAGCGATCCTCAATAAAAGCCAAGAAGAGCAGACGGTGAAAGAAGAAGGCGAGGCCCTTGTCTTCCCACGCAGTTGCAGCCGTAGTGTGATGAATAACAGACTGAGCACCGCGGGCTGGGCGTGTGGCATCAGGCAACGACTGTCTTTCCACATGGCGCGTCACACGTTCGGGACGTTGTCGCTCAGCGCTGGCATCTCGATAGAGAGCATCGCCAAGATGATGGGACACGCCTCTATCTCCAGCACGCAGATCTATGCGCAGGTGACGGACAAAAAGATCTCAGAAGACATGGACAAGCTGA
>CAUUUQ010000091.1:0-2731 GCA_963548345.1 uncultured Atopobium sp.
TTTGCATAAGGAGGTCCATCATGAAGGACAAACTTGTCATGTCCCTCATTCTTCTTCATCAGGAGCACATAGACGTTGTTTTGGTCCCAATCAGCCAAACGCTGAGGCTCGTTCTGCGCAAGTGATGCGCGCATAGGAAAGCCTGTGTTTGGCAGGTTGGTGGTCTTTTTGTACTCGTTTGCCATCAAGCACAACCTTTCTGGGCACAAATAAAGCGCCCGTCCCTCACAGCTGGGACGAAGCGCCACAATACACTTCGTTGTAACCACCCAGCGACGGATATGTCCGTTTACTCGGCTGGCCTGTCACGGCGACCATTTCCGGCAGCATCTACTAGTACAAAAACCTGTACGTTTGAACTGCAGCTCCGAGGTGATGTTCACACGGACGCAAATGCGGACTTCCACCAACTCCGCTCGCTTGAGATTTGCGCTACCCAGCTACTGTCCTCATCACAGCTTGTGTAAGTAATACTACCACGTCTTGCACTCATTGAACTAAGTAATACACACGCTTAAACCGTTTTTAACAAATTATGCGGAATCCAAATTTTAAATTTTTATAGAAATAAAAAATGTAGATTGGGTAAAACAATTCCAATATCTAAGTGAGCTCATATCACATTTGAGCCAAACAGGTAAAGGGACGTGTATGGCAGATAACGATAACAAGCACCGTAGATCTATGTCGATGCTACTCTATATTGCAGTAGCCATCTTTGTATATCTCCTGCTTAGCAACACATTATTACCAGGACTTCTGCGTCAACAGGTACAAACTGTCTCGTACAGTGAGTTCCTTAACAAGATTGACAACAATGAAGTCACCAAGGTAGACCTTAATACGGGCAGCAGAAACATTAGGTTCACAACTGGCTCTGGAGATTCCGAGAAGGTCTTTGAGACTACGCAGTTCCCTAATGATTCAACGCTGGTTCAGACGCTTAGAGACCACAAAGTTGATTTCTCGGCTTCTATTCCTGACAACTCTACAAATATGTTGCTCTATGCCCTTATTCAGTATGGAATCCCTCTTGTCATCTTCTTGGGCATTGGCTACTTTATCAACCGATCCCTTAAACGCGCCATGGGTGACGATGGTCCTTCCATGAACTTTGGTGGCGGTTTTGGAGGTCTTGGCGGCAATCTTGGTCGCTCAAGCGCTAAAGAAATTAAGGGAGAAGACACAGGCATTACGTTTAAAGACGTAGCTGGTCAAGAAGAGGCTAAAGAATCTATGCAAGAGATTGTTAGCTTCCTTAAGACTCCTGATAAATACAAAGAGATTGGTGCTCGCTGCCCTCGTGGCGCCTTGCTTGTAGGCCCTCCAGGTACTGGTAAGACCCTCATTGCTAAGGCAGTTGCTGGTGAAGCCGGCGTTCCTTTCTTCCAGATTGCTGGCTCTGAGTTTGTTGAGATGTTTGTTGGACGCGGTGCTGCAAAAGTCCGTGACCTCTTCAAGCAAGCAAATGAAAAGGCTCCTTGCATCATCTTTATTGACGAGATTGATGCGGTTGGTAAGCGCCGTGATGCTTCTCTCAACTCCAACGATGAGCGTGAGCAGACCTTGAACCAACTACTCTCTGAGATGGACGGCTTTGATAACCACAAGGGTATTGTTGTTCTTGCAGCAACCAACCGCCCTGAGACCTTGGACAAGGCACTTCTGCGTCCTGGCCGTTTTGACCGCCGTATTCCTGTTGAGCTTCCAGACCTTAAGGGTCGTGAGGCAGTTCTTCAGATTCACGCCAATGATGTAAAGATGGAGCCAGGCGTTGACCTCTCTATTATTGCTAAGTCCACACCAGGCGCATCCGGTGCAGACCTTGCAAACATCATCAACGAGGCAGCTCTTCGCGCTGTTCGCTTTGGTCGTCGTCGTGTTACCACCGAAGACCTTGCTGAGTCCGTTGACGTTGTTATTGCCGGCGCTAAGAAGAAGAACACTGTTCTTTCTGAGCACGAGAAGGACGTTGTGGCTTATCACGAGACCGGCCATGCAATTGTTGGTGCCATCCAGAAAAACGATGCTCCTGTTACCAAGATCACCATTGTTCCTCGTACTGGCGGAGCTCTTGGCTTTACCATGCAGGTTGAGGATGATGAGCGTTATCTAATGAGCAAAAGCCAGGCAATGGATGAGATTGCTGTTCTCTGTGGTGGACGCGCAGCTGAAGAACTTATCTTTGGCGAGATGACCAATGGCGCTTCCAACGATATTGAGCGTGCAACAGCAATTGCTCGCGCTATGGTTACGCAGTACGGCATGTCTGACAAACTTGGCATGGTTACCCTCAGCCAACAGCAAAGCCGCTATCTTGGTGGTGGTTCTTCCCTCACCTGCTCTGAGGCAACCGCTGAAGAGATTGATGCTGAAGTTAGACGCATTGTTGAAGAGGGACACCAGCGCGCACTCCAGACGCTTAAAGAGAACCGCTTTAAGCTGCATGAAATTGCTCACTACCTGCAGAAGAAAGAGACTATTACCGGCGAGGAGTTCATGAATATCCTCAAGCGTGAGAATACCTTTGCACCAGTAGTTGAGAACACCAATGAGGAAGGCTCCTCTACTTCTTCAGCAGAGTAATTTTGTCTCATAAGTAAAATTAAACGGCCGCCTATTCTGAACTACCTCCCATTTCTCGTGTCCAAGAAATGGGAGGTAGTTCATATGCGTGTGATTATGATTCTGCAGCGTGTTAGCGTCGGCTTTTAGGCCTGGCGCACAAAAT
>CAUUUQ010000092.1:0-2726 GCA_963548345.1 uncultured Atopobium sp.
CCGCTACCTGCGCTTACGCGAAGCGCTCGACGCCGTCCTTGGAGACGCGCGCAAAGAATAGCGGTTCCAGCTCGGGAGCGCTCTCGCCAAAGACCAGAGCCTCACGGAAGATGCGCTCGCCATCGTCAAGACGGCTTTCGTCGCCGGTCAGAAGCGTTGCAATAACATCGCCCTTCTCGACATAATCGCCGGTCTTGCGCTCAAGGATAATACCAGCTGCTGGGTCAATCGGATCGCCCTTCTTCTCGCGACCGGCGCCCAGAGCAACGGAGGAAATGCCTACCAGCTCAGCGTTCATGGAAGTGATATATCCGCTGGTCTCAGCCACAATGTCGCGACGGAATGGCGCAGCTTCAAACTTGGTGGTGTCAAAGATGACCTCGTCAGTGCCGCCCTGGGCCTTGACCATCTGTGCCAGCTTAGCCAGGCCCTCGCCGTTTGCAATCTGCTGACGAGCCAGCTTGCGGCAGTCCTCAACACTTCCCTTACCTGCGAGGTTAAGCATGTTTGCAGCAAGTTCAACGCAGACATCGGTCAGATCCTCAGGACCCTCACCCTTAAGCGTGGCCACTGCCTCGATGACCTCGAGGGAGTTGCCCACGTTTTTGCCAAGAGGACGGTCCATGCCGGTAATCAGAGCCGCGGTGGTGCGGCCGACGTGCTCGCCGATAGAAACCATGGCATCTGCCAGCTCAATTGCAGAGTCAACATCCTTCATGAAGGCGCCGGAGCCACACTTGACGTCCAGCAAAATGCAGTCGGAGCCGGAAGCAATCTTCTTGCTCATAATGCTCGACGCAATCAGAGGCACCGAGTCAACCGTTGCGGTAACGTCGCGCAGCGCGTAGAGCTTCTTGTCCGCGGGGACAAGATTGCCCGTCTGACCTGCAACGGCAACGCCAATCTCGGAAACCTGCTTGAAGAAGTCAGGCTCGGAAATCTCAATGGAAAGTCCTGGGATTGCCTCGAGTTTGTCCAGCGTGCCGCCCGTGTGGCCCAGGCCACGACCGCTCATCTTAGCAACCTTGACGCCCAGAGATGCAACAATTGGAGCCACTACCAGCGTGGTTTTATCGCCAACGCCGCCGGTAGAGTGCTTGTCCACCTTGATACCAGGGATTGCCGAGAGGTCCATCATGTCGCCGGACTCGGCCATCGCCATGGTCAGGTGAGCTGTCTCGTGCGCGGTCATGCCCTTGTAGAAAATGGCCATCGCAAGTGCGGAGGCCTGATAATCGGGAATATCCCCAGCTACATAGCCCGAGACAAAGTAATCAATCTCGGCGTCGGTGAGCTCGCCGCCGTCGCGCTTCTTTTCAATCACGTCGTACATGCGCATAGTTGAACCTCTTTCCGCTTTCGCGTTCGTTGCCGTTTGCGGCGCCGTCAGGCGCGTTCGTCGCTGTTCGCGGCGCCGTCAGGCGCGTTCGTTGCCGTTCGCGTTAACTCTCTAGTAAAAGAGCCGGTAGCGAGAAACTCTACCGGCTCGCAATTTCATGTAACCTGCCAGGTTATATGCACCCGAAAGCGCAGGCTGCCTGATGCCGCAGCTTACTGGTTGCCTCCGTCGTGCTCGCCGCACCCGCAGCCACAGCTGTGGCCGCCCGCGCCGTGCTCGTGGCCGTTACCGGCGCCCTTCACAGCGTCGTCGCACGACGCGCCTGCAGGGCTGGACTCGCCCAGATCCTCGGGACCAAATCCCATAGGCAAGATGTCCTGGAGCAGATACTCGCGAGGAGCTGCATCTACCTTGCCCAGCACAATGCGGAATGTTGCAGGATCGCACCACTCGCGAATGACCTGCCTGCATACACCACAAGGAGTGCACCAAGCTGTTGGAGCTTCTCCCTCAGGACCGCCGACAACCGCAATGGCCACAAAATCCCTGCGACCCTCAAACACCGCGCGGAAAAACGCCGTGCGCTCAGCACAGTTAGAAGGCGTATACGCAGCGTTTTCTAGGTTGGCACCTCCGTACACCGTGCCGTCGGAGCACAAAAGTGCAGCTCCAACAGCATAGTGAGAGTACGGTACATAGGCGTGGTTGCGCGCCTCAATGGCAAGCTGAACAAGAGCCTCGTTAGAAACGTGACAAAAACCCTCTACCTCTGCCATTATGCACGACTTCCCTTGACGTATGGCACGCCGTCTGCCTTAGGCGCAACGGACTTACCAACAAAGAGGACCAGCGTAATGATGGTGATGAAGTAAGGAAGCATTGCAATGATCTGGCTTGGGATTGGAGTTGCGCCGCCGCCAAGAAGAATTGCCAGTGCCTGAGTAAAGCCAAAGAGCAGGCAAGCTGCATAGGTATTCAGAGGCTTCCACTTACCAAAGATAACCGCTGCCAGTGCAATAAAGCCCTGACCAGAAATAGCGGTCTGAGTAAACTGAGAAATAATTGCCAGCGTTACAGAAGCGCCACCAAATCCTGCAAGAACACCAGAAACAATAACGCAGAGGTAGCGAGTCTTACGAACGCTAATGCCCAACGTCTCGGATGCATGTGGATGCTCGCCAACGGAGCGAATACGCAAGCCCCACTTGGTACGGTAAAGCACAAACCAGACGAGAAGGGCGGTTAAAAGTGCAAGTACCACGGTAATGTCTACGTTCAAGCTGGAATAAGGTGTGTCGTTAAAGGCACCCTCACCAAAGAGCTTTGGCAGCTTATTGACTGCTGGAGACATTGCAGCGCCATCAAACAAAAGACGGCAGGCAAACAG
>CAUUUQ010000093.1:0-2708 GCA_963548345.1 uncultured Atopobium sp.
GAGTAATAGACGAGACAATAACTGCTGCTAAATCAAGCGGAACAGTAGCAAGGGAGACTCCCCCACACCACTTGTTTGCCACGTGGTTGGCAAGAGAAATGATGCCCTCGTGGCCCACGGCAACTACTAAATCATCAGCTGTCAGGTGCATTTCTGCCAGAGCAGACAATACCTGTGCCTCAGTTGCCACGGTAGTTGCTGCCTTGCCATCTTCTACAGCTACACGTGTGACGAGAAAACCAATGGTAGTAAGGTCTCTACGCAGAAGCTCAGCAAGATCTTCGTCTGCCTGATCGCTGACAAGAAAAGCACAGCGATGAGGTCTTCCTACAGCGGTTCTGAGCTCAGTACCAAAGTTTGAAAGAACACCCGCACCAGAACGAAGTGCAATAGAGCCGCCAGGAATAGAAACCCACTGTTTAATCTGAACAGGTGGCAATTCCTCTTCAAGCTCAGCTTGGACATTGTCACTCATAGAAGACCTCTTTCCCAAAGCAGCTTGCCAGAATCAATGGCTACCTGCTCAAACGTTTTCTCACGAATATCAATAGTAATATCAGCAGCGGCCTCATACCGTGGACGCAGGCGTCTATAGAGCTGAGTAGCGTTTTCAAAGCTTCCCAGATCAGGACGCCTATCCGTGCGCTGAATTTGACGAAGCGAGTCAGAAAGATCGCCGTCGAGAAACACGATGACTCCCATCTCGCGCATAAGCGCAAGATTGATGTCCTTCTCGACAATTCCACCGCCGCAGCTTACCAGCAATGACTTCTTAGACTTAAGCGTTTGCAAAACCTCAGTTTCTGCCTGCCTAAAAAGTTCCTCACCGTCATCTTCGTAGATTTCTGCCAGTGATTTACCTGCTATGCGTTCTGCCAAGCGATCGGTATCGACATAGCGGCGGTGAAACAGCTCGCCCAAATTACGTGCGAGTGTGGACTTTCCGGCACCCAGAAAGCCTACAAAAAAGATATGATCACAGCCCTCATGTACGACGTATCTTGAATCGCGAAGCTCCATACTCCTCCAGCCTTTCAAGATGATTCTATCATCGAGTTGGAGCAAGTAAACTAGAGCCGTCTTGTTATGACGTAAAAGTTACATTTTTTAAAATGCGGCGCTCTGCGTGACGAATGATCTTGGTGTACCAAAGATCCTCAGTAGACTGCGGCTTTACCAAAATAGTTGCAACACCAGCCAAATTACCTGCAATTACATCAGTAAAAATCTGATCTCCCACCATCACGGTTTGCTCTTTAGTTGCCGAGAAACGCTTCATAGCTGCAGTTAAAGCGCGAGGCAGTGGCTTGCAGGCAAAGCCTTCCCCCTCAATTCCCAGCTCATGAGCGCTGCGCTGAACCTCATCGAGGTGAATGTTGTTGGAGATGAGACAGAGCGTTAATCCAGCCGCATGAGCCTTCTCAAACCAAGCAGAGACCTCTGGCGGCACCATCTTGGTGTCTCGAGGCACACAGGTATTATCGCGATCTAAGAGCACAAGCTTAATCCCCTGCTGAACAAGATTCTCTATAGAGATATGCTCAACAGCAGAAACGTATTGTGTTGCTTTAATCAAGCTCATAGACACCAACTATTGCTTGCTTGCGGCTTCACGCTCGCGTGCGTTTTCAATAGCTTGCTGATGCTCGTCATAGGTCTCCGAGAAGACGTGCTCATCGGAGGTAATCCAGAAGTAGTAATAATTGGTTGCTGCTGGATCCATAGCTGCCTTAATGGAGGCATAACCTGGAGAGCAAATAGGCGTAGGAGTCAAACCCTTAAATGCATAGGTGTTGTACGGGTCACTTGTCATTGAGCTGAGCTCTTCTGCAGTAGCTTCCCTACCCAGAGAATAGGCAAGAGTTGCGTCACTCTGCAGGTACATATCGTCATACAGACGATTGTAGAAGACAGATGCAACCTTAGGACGATCCTCATCAGTCAGGGCTTCTCGCTCAATGATAGATGCCATGGTAATGATTTGCTCGTTAGTAAGATTCAAGTTGTAACGCTTATTGAGCGTAATGCGAGCAGCGTCAAGATTAAGATTAGCTGTCTCTATCTTAAACTGATCAAGCATGGCACGAATGACCGTATCGGCAGTTACGTTGCTTTCTGTAAAGGTATACGTCTTAGGAAACAGGTAGCCCTCAAGAGAATCGTTAGCGTCTACCGCGCCAGCAAGGAACGGATAGTCAGCAACATAATTGGATGCTTTTGCCTGATTTAAGAAATCATCGCGAGAAATACCAAAGTAGTCCTGTACCAAATCTGCAACCTGAGAAACGGTATAACCTTCTGGTACGACAAAGCCACTACCAGGAGCATTAGGGCCAGAAATAAGCAGATGTACGATGTCTGCTGGCTTGGTACCAGTGGTAATAACATAAATACCACTCTTGATTTTCTGCTCAGCATCCTGACGCTTTACCTGGTTTAAGAACTCACTCTTAGTGGCAATAATCTTGTTCTCAAAAAGAATCTTTGCTACTTCCTGCGCACCAGCACCATCTGGAATAGTAATGGTAACTTGCTGACCTGTGGTAATTTCTTGCGTATCGGAATTGGCACGAGAAAGCTCTGGAAGCGCTACTTTCCATACAAAGATGCCAAGGGCCGCAACCATAATAAAAGCGATAAGTGCCGCAAAAATACGAGAACGCTTTGAAGCCTTCTTATCTCTATGCTTTACCTGCTTGTTCTTTGCC
>CAUUUQ010000094.1:0-2632 GCA_963548345.1 uncultured Atopobium sp.
GCCTGAAAACATAAAAGAATCGGTGGATTCTGCCTGATTTCTTCAAAGAATCTGTGTTCCAAACACAGATTCTTTGTACTTTTCAGGCAGACTTTTAGTGACGTGGCTTTGTATCCAGGTGTGGTTTCATGGGCGTTTACGTGGAGCCTGATTTTCTCGCCATGTCTGAACGATTTGCCGGAAAAGTTCACCAAGTCTGAGCAATTTGCCGGTTTTCCCCGCCATGTCTGAGCTGTTTTACTCAGACATGATGCGTTTTTCAGGCTCAAAAGAACCTTCGCCGAACCGCACGCGCAAGAGCTCGGCCTGTCGAGAAGACCGAGCTCTTGCGAGTCGTATCCAGCCAGCGCTCCGACCAGCGCGTTTGCCGTGCGTCTTACCGGCGTGTCTGACCTGCGCGTCTGTCGCGCGTCTGATCGATTGCGCTTATCGTTTCTTCAGAGCGTTCAGGATGCTGATAATGATGTGGTAGAGGAGCGCGGAAACAGGCCAGATAATCCAGGAACTTTTCCAATCCTTGGTGATGAAGCTATAGCCCACGTACAGCAAGGTAATGGTGCCAAAATACGCCCTGGCAATTGGCCTGTACTTCAATGCTGCGGATTTGGAGTCTCTCTTGTTGCTTTTCTCGTCATGGGAGAAATCGCCTTCTTGAAGAAGAACCCTGTAACCATCTCTAAGAATTCCCGAGTAAACCAGCAGGTAAACGCCAAGAGAGACGAGAATTGCTGCCATAAAGAAACCAAGCGCAAAAGTGAGGCCAGTCCCGTAGTACGAGGCAATAAGGAAGGGGATTGCGCTCAGGATGGTAAGGCAGACGCCGGCGGCCTGTTGCACGTATCGCAACGATTCGGTTGACTCGGCGCGTCTACGAACGGCGGCTTCGACACCGTATTGGAGCTCGAGAGAGGCTTCCTTGAGCTGCTTAAACTTCGCGAGCTTCATGTCCTGGAGAATCAGCAGGCCAACGCCTGCAGCAATGAAGAGCATCATGATGCAAATGCCCGCAATGCCCATCGCATCTGGAGAAATGCGCATCGGATCAAAGTAGAGCGCATCTTCACTGTATGTTGCAAGCGAGACAAGAAGCGCAGGTCCCAGGATAAAGAGGGTAATTGCGCCTGCCGTGGGGCGAGAAGTTCGTGCGATTGCATCAAGGTATTCGGTGGCTGTGTCGAGAGAAACGCTGAGCTTCGGTGCCACAGTTTTGCTGGTGGATGCGTCGTCAGTGGAAGATTCGCCGGCGGTGTCGCCGTCAGGACTGTCTGCGGTGCTTGCGGCAGCGGGATCCGAAGGGCCACCCTGCCCCGAAGAGGCCGCATAATCAACAGCGATGGCAGTGGCTGGAAGCTCTTCAAGCTCGTCTTTGAGCAGGTAGTCTGTGGAAACGCCAAAGAGCTCGCTCATAGCCATAATCTTTTGAATATCAGGCATGGAAGCCATAGACTCCCATTTAGAAACTGACTGCCTCGAAACGCCAAGCTGTTGTGCAAGCTCTTCTTGTGACCAACCATTACGCTTTCTGAGGCTCATGATTTTCTCGCTCAGTAACACGGCTATTCCTTTCTGTTGGTGATGTGGTGGGATTCACATGTGATGGCTATTACTCTAAAAATTGCCTTGATTGCACACCACCAAGTTGAGTTGGAAATTTGTCAACTCTGAGTTGCGTAATAGTTTACCTGCAGAAATGTTATCAAATTTTGGAAAAATAGTTTTAAAAGTCATTTAAAATTTTTGTACGTTCGCGGAATATGTCGACCGGAGGCGACATTTGTTCAGTATGTATATGATAGTATCTGCTCACGGAGAAATTAAATAATCCATATCAGAAAGGAATGCGCTAAAAATTCTTGTGTATCTGGTCATCCGTATGGTGCATAAAAATTTGCGCAAAAGTCACATGAAGAATTTAAAGGTCTGTATCGCTTCATCTGCTCTTGTAGCCGTATTGGCACTTGCTCCAGCATCTGCGCTGGCAGAGGGTACAGCGCCTGCTCCTACAAGCACTACTGGTGCTACTGCTACTACTGGCGTAACTCCTATTCCTGCACCAACTAGAGAGCAGCTCATGGATCCGACGGTTAATCCATACGCTCCTGAGGACGCATACTTCCTTCCTGATGTTACTAACCCAATTCCAGACGGATTTATGGTTGGCAATGCTGACGGCGTAGTCATTGTCGACAACGGCGATGGCACTGTTACCGTTAAGGGTCACTGGACTCCTGCGCTTGATTTTGACGAGGTCATTGAAGTTCAGTTTGTTCGCATTCCTGGCACAACTCCTGATCCAGATCCAACTCCTACACCTGATCCAGATCCAACTCCAGCTCCAACCCCTGATCCAGAGCCAGCTCCAGCACCAGAGCCAGAGCCAGAGCCTACACCAGCTCCTGCACCAACACCAGAGAAGAAGTCCACTCTTCCTGCAACTGGTGTCGCAGACGTTGTTATTCCAGCTTCTGTTCTTGCAGTAAGCGGTCTTGGTTTTGTTGCTGTTTCTCGTAAGGTCCGCAAGTAGGGGAAGAGCCTGCGACGCCGGCCGCGGCAACTTCGACGCCGACCGCGTTGCAAAGCCAAAGGGTTTCTCGCCAGAAGAACATAACATGCATGTAAAGTGCCCGAGATT
>CAUUUQ010000095.1:0-2611 GCA_963548345.1 uncultured Atopobium sp.
TCTTCTGTTGCAGGCGTCCTCTTTGGATCTTTGGCAGCACTGGGCAGCGCAGTTGCACTTAAGCGTCGCAAGTAAGTCTGGCGCAAAGTCGTAGCTGCACAGACGCGCAGCTCCACGCAACGTTACAAGAACGTCTTGTCCTCGTGGCAAGGCGTTCTTTTTTGGCGAGAAACCCATCTATTTTGCAAGGCTCCACAGAACTTCTCGCCTCCTTAATTGCATACAGAAAAATGACCTATTCGGAATCACGTATAAAAAGAGACTAATGTCCAGCATTTAGATTTATTAGGAGTAATATTTATCCATTTTTATTACGCTAAGCTGCACATAGTGTGGAATGTTCGTTGTGAACAATTGTGAAGAACCTGTGAATTTAGCTGTAATTTATTTAAAAGGTATCAGAAAAAGAACCGATAAATTCCTTGTACCTGCATAAATATTTGAACTTTAAAAAAGCTATATAAATATATACAGAATCTCAAATAAATTCTCTTTGTAATAGGTGAAAATAGACGCATCTATTGCAAAGGAGTCCTGATGAACAAACGACTGTTTAAGCTGTTAAGTTTTGTCTTCATGCTGGTCCTGGCGCTTCCGCTTGCTGCAAAATCAGCTTTTGCTGAGACTGCAAGCACTGAAGCTGCTACAGGCACCCCTAAAGCGGTTGTCGCAACCATTACAGACTTTAGAGTTGAAGATCGTTTTGGCAATCCAACTACCGTTGTTAACAAGGCAAATGTGTATGCCATTGCTATGACGTGGGACGCCTCTGCAAACGCTAACGTAGAGCCAGGCGATTACTTTGACGTCACCCTCCCTAACGAGATGAGGTTTACCGCAGCTCATCCTGCGTCTACCTTTAACATCACCGATGCAGCAACCGGCGAGGTCATGGCAGTAGCTCACGTCACCCCTGGTACCGATGGTTTTGGTGGAAACATGCGTGTTGTCTTTACCAACTACGTTAACAACCACACTGACCTGCGCGGTACCGCTCGACTTGGCTTTACCATTGATTCACAGCGTGTTCAGACAGGTACCGGTAAATCTTTTATCTTTACTGTCTCTGGCAGTCCTGTTCCTGTAACGTTTGACGTCACCGCTCCTGGTACCATTGGTACTGAGTTCCTCTCCAAGTGGGGCAAGATTATTGAGGGCAACGCAAACGAGATTCAGTGGACCGGCCGCATCAACTACTCTGGTGGTAACTTCCACAACGTCCGTCTACACGACCAGCTATCCGACCAGGGCGGCGGCGATCTTCCTTCCGAGATTACCTATGTTCCAGGAACCTTTGAGCTTTGGAGCGCTCGCTTTGATGAGTACGGCTCAACCATTCCAGGAACTGCAACTCGCATTCCTATTACCCCAGGTATGCTCACCATTTCTCCTGATGGACAGTCGTTTGATCTTGACCTTTCTGGCTTAGACCTCAGCAACGGTCAGAGCTTTAAGTTCACCTATCGCACCACCTATGTACCTGGTGTTGCCCTGCGTAACCTCATTACCATGTACTCTGACAACCCTGAGTACCGCTCCGATTGGGTATATCGCAACGCAACTTCCGGCGGAGAAGGTACTTCTACCATCATCGCTCGTATCCGCATCGTCAAGGTAGATAAGAACGACCACAACACCAAGCTTGCTGGTGCAGTCTTTAAGGTGACCAGCACCACTGATCCATCCAAGACCTGGACTATTACCACTGGTGAAGATGGTACCGCTACCACCGAGAAGCTCCCTGCTGGCACCTACAACGTTCAGGAGATTACCGCTCCTGCTGGCTACCAGCTCAATACCGATACGTATAACCTCACCGTTTCTGCAACTACCGGCGTTATTAAGACCGTTGAAGACGAGAAGACCCCAACGGTTGACGTACAAGTTAACAAGACATGGGTGGGAACTGTCGGCGGTCCTGTTACCGTCAGGCTCTACAAAGACGGCGTTGCTAGCACCGAGACAGTCACTCTTGACCAGACCAATAACTGGGCTGCAACATTTAGCGGTCTTCTCCGCAACGATGCAACAGACGGTCACGTTATTGCTTACACCGTAGTAGAAGAGAATGTTCCTGCTGGATATACCAGTGCAGTCTCGGGCAACCAGACTGATGGCTTCACGGTTACCAACACCGAGATTCCACCAAACACTCCTCCTACCACGCCACCAAATACGCCACCAAACACGCCACCAAACACTCCACCTGCAACTCCTCCATCAGAGACTCCAAAGAAGCCAAAGAAGAAGCAGTCAAAGCTTCCTGAGACTGGCGACTTCTCCGAGATTGCTCTTGTTGCAGTAGCTACCGTGGGCAGCGTTATTACAACGCTTGGCTATGCTCTGAAGGATCGTCGTAAGTAAGACAGCGTTGCGCAGTAAGTAACGACATGAGCAAAAGTTGCTCGTACTTCTCGCGCCAAGCTCCACGAACTTCTCGCACACATCCCCGCTTCACACGTTGAAGCGGGGATTTTTTGTGGCAGGTTTGTTTGTATGCAGCACAAAGACGCAAAATTGCGTATAGTAGATGTTTGACAAAACGCATTGGGCAAAACGCAGATTAAACACAAAGGAGCCCCAATGGCCAGAAGGTCACATTCATCTCAGA
>CAUUUQ010000096.1:0-2610 GCA_963548345.1 uncultured Atopobium sp.
CCTGGATAGTGGCCTCGTCGACAGCATGCTGGCGCAGAAAACCAACGGCCCTATCCTTATGCTCATGCGTCTCTGGAGAAAGCTTGATGTCATCAACATCGTGCAAAAGTGCAGCAAGGGCAACAATCTCTTGATTTGCCCCCTCTTCTTGCGCAATTCTTACAGCCATTTTGTACACACGCAATGTGTGGAAGTAATCGTGACCACTAAAATCTGTGGAGAAGACCTCTTTTACAAAGTCCAAAGCGTCATCGATAATTTTTGAGTTCATAGTCCCCTACTCAGTACATTCAAAAAGGTTTCACGCACATTTTTTACGTTTTTTGCGCGGAGTAATCTCTCTTGATTCTCTCTTACTTAGTGTACAGAGCTTTTCTTGGCAACAAATTTTGAACTCCATATTTCATGAATTTGTTAACCATCTGCTTCCACTATCTGGTTTCCGCATAACTCACATTTGTCTTAAAATTTAATACATTTCCTTTGCAATTTTTATCCGTTGCACGTTTATGACAAATGTCGAGAAAATCGTCAAAAATAGTGCAATTTAAATGCCATTTCTGAACGCATCAAATATTTTGATTAAATTATTTATATAACATGAGATAAAGGCATTTTTTGAAATGTGTTCAAACTATAAAAATCGCTGGTTGAGACAATAATTTTTGTCAAAATAATGGATAATTATCTATACGAAAAATGCTCTAAATTTGTACCGTTTAGTTCTATTGTGCTTCTCGTGATTCGTCACTTTTTGCACAAGATTTAATTGCAAATTTTGTTGGGGTATTCACTATTTGTTAGGGGTAGGTATGGAAAGAAAAGACAAGAATTTTGCAAGCAAAGGCGCTAAGACAGCTATGTCTTTGGTGCTTGCACTCTCGCTGGTTCCTTCTTCAGCATTAGCAGAGATTGCTAGCACTCAAGAGGTAACTCAGACGCAAGAAGTTGCAGCAGCTCAAACAAGCGATGCAACTGCTTCTACTTCAGAAGCAACAGCAGAAACCTCAACTGAAACTACCACTAACGCAGAAGCCACTTCCAACCAGCAAACTTCCGAGCAAGCTACCGCTCCTACAGAAAGATCTTCTCGCCGTGTTACCAGAAGCCTTTCTTACATCACAAATGAGCTCTGGGTAGACGGAACAAGCGGCAACGATACTAACGAGGGTTCCAGCTCAGATCCTCTTAAATCTCTCCAGAAAGCGCTGGAACTATGGGGAGAAACTTCTTCAATCAACACCATTCACCTCAAGGGCAACCTCAATTTGACCTCTACGGTTACTATTCCTTCTGGCCTCACACTCAAAATTGAGGATGAAGGCGCAACTCTTACCGGCACGGGTAACAGCATTGACGGACTGGTTCTTTCTCCTGGTTCAATACTCACCGGCACTGGTACTCTTACCATGTCCGGCTTCAAAACCGCTCTAACTGCAGAAGATGGCTCAACCATCACCGATGGTACCTATGTGTTTAGAAACAACGCAGGTTCCAGCGGTACTCGTGGTATTTCTCTTGGCGGAACCGTTAGTGGTAGCACTAACAAAAACAGCGTCACCATCACTGCAGATGATAAGAGCAATACAAACTTCTTTGAGTCTGGCGTTACTTTTGAGAATGCTACGATTAACGTAACTTCCCAGGCTCGTACCTGGAATGACGCTCGTAATCTTACCCTTCGAAATGCTGATCTTAAGGTCGAGGGCTTTGGCCAGACTTTCTATGTCAACCAGCTCAACATGACTGATTCAACCCTGACCATCAACCCATCCTTCTGGGGTCAGACGGGCATGACCATCCAGGGTTCTTCCAATATTGTTAACTCCACCATCAACGCAAATGCTGGCTCAACTTCTGGCATTTCTGTTGGTGTAGCTGGAGGAACAGTAAACGTTACTAACTCAACCCTTAACTTCACTAACGGTGGTACTGGCGGTCTTAACGTCAACACCGGTGACGTCATCATTAACAACTCCACCATTAAGGGAGACGGCCGTAACTCTGGTGCTCTCTTTGGCGCGCAGACTAACGGTTCCATTCAGTTCACCGGAAACAGCCTGGTAGAAACCCCTGCTACCAAAAACTCCGATAATGGCGCGGGCCAGACTCGTCAAAACTACAACGTTGTTGGCGGTTCTTACCTGATCAAATACGCACCTAGCTACAACAGTGGCTTTGGCAGCACTATCCCTACAAACGGCGCAGCTAACGGCAACGAGGTTCTCTCGCTCTTTACCCTTGCTGACCCATCAACTAACTCTCTAAGCCTCATTAATGCCAACGGAGCAACCTACACCTACCCAGTTGCTAACGCATCAAGTGATGGTCAGAAGCACGTTTGGGCACCTGCTGCAACCGTCACTTTTAACCTCAACACTCCAGGTGTTACTGGCGTCAACCCAACATTTGCTGACGGCACTACTGCTAACAAGACTGCTCTTGCTATGCGCGGTAACTCTCTTGCAACTGCTTCTTCTGTAGCAGACGGTTCCACTACCCTACCTACAGATCCTTATGCAAGTGGTCAGGAGTTTGACGGCTGGTACTACACAGACGCTGCTGGCACCGAGCACCAGTTCACCGCTGATACCCAGGTCACTTCTGACA
>CAUUUQ010000097.1:0-2532 GCA_963548345.1 uncultured Atopobium sp.
TCATCAGGGCTCTCAAAACCAGCAATCATGCGCAGAATAGTGGTCTTTCCGCAGCCAGAAGGGCCAAGCAGCGTAACAAACTCGCCAGGAGCAATAGTGATGTTAGCGTCTTGAACTGCGTAGAAGTCTTTTCCGGTCTTCTGATCCTGATAAATCTTGGAAATGTGCTCAAGGCGAACGCCTTTTTTCTCTGTAGCCATGTGTTACTCCTCCTTGAGTGCTCGGCTGGTGCCAAAGTGTTTGATGGCCCAATTCATAAGCAATACCGAGCCATAGGTAATAACAATCAGAATTGTTGCAAAGGCGCAGGCCATGCCATATGAACCCTTACCAGCAAACTCATTAATCTGAACGGTGATGAGCAGGAACTCTGGTGTGACCAAGAGGATAACTGCAGAAATTGCGGTGATGGAGCGGACAAATGCCGTTACCAAGCCAGACAAGAACGAATCTTTAATCAGCGGCAACGTAACGGTCATAAACACCGTAAAGCTGTCGGCGCCCATGTCGTATGCGGACTCCTCAATTGATTTATCAATCTGTCGAAGTGCCGAGATGCCCGAGCGTGTTCCTGTAGGAAGCGAACGCACGACAAAGACAATAATCAGGATAAGTCCCGTACCATACAGGCCTTGCAAAAATCCTGTGTGCATAACACCGCTTGAGAAACCACGAATATAGCCAACGCCCAAAACCGTACCAGGGACTGCCATAGCAAGCATGGATACAGCCTCAATAAAACCACGGCCACGGAATCGACGTTTTACTACCAGATAAGAAATAATCATCGAAAGCAGTGCAGTGATTGGTGCTGCAATAAGCGAAAGCATAAACGAGTCGCTAAACGCCTGCAAGCCGTGGTACTTAGTAAATACCTGCTCAAACCATTTAGTAGTTAACTCGTAATTTGAACCCCAGGAACGAACAAACGAACCATAAGGAACGCAGAGGTACATGCCAATAACAAAGAGAGCAACCAACGCGCAAAGAATGGTAAGTGGAATGCGAACTGAGTTGTCTGTAATAAGCATCCTAGCTCGCGTTGCTTTGCCCGAAAGTGTAGACGTGCTCTTTGCTTCCAGTACAAACTTCTGAACAACAAACATAAGCAGCGTAATGGAAAGAAGAACAACAGCCATAGCAGCTGCGCCTTGCTTGTCGTACGCGCCTGTAATCTGCAGGTAGATAGTTGTTGCCAGGGTATCGTAGGAGCCACCAATAATCATTGGATTTGCAAAGTCTGCGATCGACTCAATAAATGAAACGAGAAAAGCATTGCCTAGGCCAGGCAAAATAAGAGGAAGTGTAACGCTGGTAAATACTTTCCAGCGGCTTGCACCCATGTCACGTGCTGCTTCTTCAAGGGATGGGTCAATGTTTTTAAGCAGTCCCTTAAGCATCATGTAACACACAGGGAAAAACGACATAGTCTGGACAATAAAGATACCCCAGAAGCCATAGATGTTGTTGTCAAAAATTCCCAAAAGACCGCGGGTAATCAGGCCTTTCTTACCAAACATCATAATCATGGAAAGGGACAGTACAAAAGGCGGAGAAACAACAGGAAGCATGGATACCACACGGAAAAGGCCTGTCATAAACTTTGTACGAAGCTTTACGTACACTTCAACATACGCAAAAAGAAGACCAATAAGCGCTGATAAAATGCCTACCGCAAATCCAACCCTAAGGGTGTTGGTAATCGCATGGCTAAAGGACGGCATGGCCAAAATACGAGTAAAGACATCAAAGGTAACTCCGTTATCTGAAACTACAGAGTCAACCATAAGAATGGCAAGTGGATACAAAATAAAAAGGGTTAAGAAGGCGATAAGAACGACAATGGTCGTTATCAAAATTGGATCGCCAAGGAGCTTTTTTCGCTCAAGTCGAGCGCTCTGGGATTTTGCCATGCTGGTCCTAACTCTGAAACACTAAACCTATACGCAAAGCTCTATGTGGAACTGGGTAGGCAGATCTCTGCCTACCCAGTATAATCTGCCACTCAGACCTTGAGCAACAGCATTGTTTAGTTGCTTATCCGCGTGATGTTTACTCGGTCTTAAAGCGGCTATCTCCGCCACCAAGTGCCTGCATAACGTCCTTGACATACTGCTCGGTGTTTTTCTTAGCATCTTCGAAGTTGTAGTCCATAACGTTATTTGGATCAAGACCGTACTCGGTAGCAATCTCTGGCTGCTTTGCATTATCAAGTACCAAGAACTGGTAAGAGCCGTTCTTCTGAGCAAGATCGACGCATGCTGGGGACAATGCATACTCGATCCAGAGCTTAGCGGCGTTTGGATGTGCTGCGCCCTTGAAGATTGCGGTTGCACCAACCTCGTATGATGCGCCAGAGCTTGGAATCTGAAGACCAACGTTTTCATGCTCTTGGTCAACAATCTGATAAATACCATCGTGGAGCATACCAATTCCGATGGTGCACTCACCGGCTCCAATGGCCTTGGAAGGACCAGAGCCACTCTTGGTGTACTGAGCAATGTTCTTATCAAGGTCAACAAGATACTGAAT